>DAOMZC010000087.1:0-12975 GCA_035437965.1 Pseudomonadota bacterium | reverse complement strand
CGCGGTGGACGATGCCGCGGGCGTGCACGGCCTGCAGGCCCTGGGTGATCTGCAGCGCGATCCGGCACGCCCGCACCGGCTCCAGCGGGCCGGCGCGCAGCACCTTGGCCAGCGTCGGCCCCTGCAGGAACTCCATCACCAGGTACGAGCGGCCATCGGACAGCACGCCGAAGTCGCTGATGTACACGGTGTGCGGGTGGCGGATCGCCGAGGCCACCTTGGCCTCTTGCAGGAAGCGCTTCTGCGCCGTGCTGTCCTGCGGGCGGAGCAGGACCTTCACCGCGACCGGGCTCTCAAGGACTATATGGCGGGCCTTGTAGACGACGCCCATGCCGCCGGCGGACAGTCGCTCCTTGATCTCGTAGCGCTCCCCGAGCACCAGGCCGACGAGGTCCACCGGGACGCCCGGCCGCTGGGGGGCCGTGGCAGCCGGACCCGTCCCGGCGGGACTAGTCACCGCGGCCTGACGAGCGCCGATGGCGAGCGGCAGCGGCGCGGTGTCGGGCAGCGCCCCGGGCGCGGGAGACAGCGGCTGGGTGGGGGCCTGCGGCGCCGGCTGCTCCACCGTCACCGCGAGCTGTGACCCGGGCTGCTCCACCGTCACCGCGAGCTGCGGCGCCGGCTGCTCCACCGTCACCGCGAGCTGCGATCCCGGCGGCGCCGGGGTCTCGATGGTGGCCGCCCCGGCCCGCGCCGGGCACAGGTGCTCTTGATCGAGCGGGTGCAGCACGCCGCAGCTCGAACACCGCCTAGACAGCACCGTGGCAATCGGTTCGGTGGCCATGCAGATCCAGGTAGTATACCGAACTAATCACGCCAAGATCTGTAGGACTTCTCTTCGATCGTCCAGCGGACGCCCAGGTGAGCGAACAGCTCGCGTGAGCGCTCAAGGTGCCACAGCGCCGCGGCCTCGGGGAGGGCCGTGCGCAGCGCGGCGGTGGCGGCGGCAAGGCCCAGGCGCCCGAGCGCCTCGTGCGCCTCGGCCTCGTCGAACGGCATCTCGAGCTGCTGCGCCTGGATGAGCGCCTGCTGCAGGCAGCGCAGCGCCGCGAGCTCATCGCCCTGCTGCTCGTGCAAGAGCCCCTGCCAGCGCGCCGCCGCCGGCCGCGCCGGGACGTTGGCGCGAGCGTAGCGGCCGAGCCGGTGCACCAGCTGCGGGAGGTCGGCGGCGAAGTGGCGGGCGATGTCTGTGGGTTGCTCGGTGTGCTGCATCTCCCAGATGACCTCCAGCAGGGCGCGGAAGCAGACCAGGATGCCCGGCACCGCCAGCTTGGCGCGGCGCAGGATGAGCAGCGCCGGACCCACGAGCGCTGCCGCGCGCGCCCGCTCGCCGCGCCGCAACAGGAGCTGGGCTCGCAGCGCGTCGACGGCGCAGCGCGCCACCTGATCCTGCGACTCTGTCGCGTGGGTCGAAGCCTCGGCCAGATCGAGGCGGGCCTGACCGAGCTCGCCCAGGCGCAGCCGCACCATGGCGTTTATGGTCTGGGCCCAGGTGAGCTGCTGGACGTTCTGGCCGGCGTGGGCCAGGCGCTCGATCTCGGTGCCGTCGCGCAGGGCGCTGACGAAATCGCCCAGGTGCAGGTTCGCCATGCGGCGGACAAGGAGGCTGAACATGCGCAGCGGGTCGTCGCGCAGGCGGGACGCCCCGGCGATGGCGAGCTCGCTCTCGCGCAGCGCGGCGCGCAGCTTGCCGGCTCCGACGTAGGTGAGCGCGCGGATGCGGCGCAGCTCCAGCTCGGCCCGCGGCTCGGGCTGCGGGCAGCGGCGCAGCAGGGCCTCGGCGCGGGTGAAGTAGGCGGCGGCACCGCGGCGCAGCGGCGTCATCGACAGGACGAGCGCCAGGCCGCTGTAGCCCAGCACCTGCCGCTCGACCGCGCCGACATCATCGGCCGCGTTGGTGCTGCCGAGCAGCGAGTAGACCATCTGCAGCTGCTCCAGCGAGTAGAAGCTGGCCTCGAACACCAGCGCCAGCAGCTCGGCCTCCTCGCGGCGGGCGCGCAGGTCGGCCGGCGGCGGTCGCGGCGCTCCCGCCGGCCGCAGCAGCCGCCGCAGCTGCCCGGCGAGCTCGCCGACGATGCCGACGACCAGCCCCAGGGTCGGCGGCGGCAGCGAGCGCCCGAGCGCCCGCAGCCCGAGCTGACACGCCTTGGCGCACGCCGCCGTGCGACCAAGCCCCGCCAGCGACTGCGCCAGCAGCCGGTGGGTGTGCGCCGCCTGCTCGCGCGATACAGGGACCCGCGACAAGAGCTCGGTCGCATGCTGCAGGAGCTGCGCCGCCTCGACCAGCGCGCCGCGCCGCAGCGCGTGCTCGCCGGCGCGCACCCCGTGATACAGGGCCTGGCCCGGCACACCCGCCAGATCGAAGTGGTAGGCGAGCGCCGCCGCCTGCAGCCCCGCGTCGCCGTAGACCTCCTCGATGGCGGTCGCCACCGTGTGGTGCAGCTGCCGGGTCTCCGCCGGCTCCAGCTCGCTCAGCAGGGCCTCGCGCAGCTTGTCGTGGGTGAACCGCCAGCGCTCTTCGTGCACCTCGAGCACGCCGGCCTCGGCGCAGCGGGTCAGAAACGCCTCGGTGTCCGGGCGCAGCCGGCCGAGCAGCGTAAGGTCTATCTGCCGCCCGGCCACCGCCGCCAGCTTCAGCGCCGGCCACTCGGCCGGCGGGACGCGGCTGAGCCGCCGCTTGAGCAGCGCCCGGACCCCGACCGGCAGCGCCTGCAGCCGCGCGTCGGTCCCGCTGGCGGCGCGACCCGCCGAGTCCTCGGCCAGGGCGCGCGTCGCCTCGATGAGGAACAGCGCGTTGCCCTCCGAGTCGCGCAGCAGCCGGCGCTGCAGCTCGGGGTCGTGGCCGCTCGGGCCGAGCACCGCGGTGGCCAGCGCCGCCACCGCGTCGGCGCTCAGCCGGCGCAGGGTGTGCAGCTGGCCGCCCGGCAGCTCGCGCACGAGCTCGGGGCGCTCGTCATCGCGGTAGCTGGCGACGATGAGCAGCGGGTGGGTCGCCAGGTGCGGCTGGATGCGCTGCAGGAGCGTAATCGTCTCGGTCGCCGCCCAGTGCAGGTCCTCCAGCAGGAGCACCGTCGGCACCCGCACCGCCAGAAGGACCGCCTCGACCGCCGCCAGGAGCCGCTGCTGCGCCGCCTGCGAGTCGAGCACCGGCGCATCGGGGATCGGCCGCTGCAAGAGCGCCGGCAGATCCGGGACCAGGTCCTTGAGGACCGCGGCGCTGTCGTCATCGAGCTCGGCGCCCAGGCTGAGCAGGCGCAGCACCTCGGTCAGCTCGTGCAGCGGGCTTCCCCCGTCGCTGACCGCCTGCCCGCGGACGACCTGCGCGCCCTCGACCAGGGCCAGGGTGCGCAGCTCGTCGAGCAGCCGCGACTTGCCGACCCCGCTCTCACCGCCGAGGAGCAGCAGGCTGCCGTGCCCCTGGTGGGCCTGATCGAGGAGCTCGTGCAGGCGGGCGAGCTCGCTCGTCCGGCCGACCAGCGGCGCCGCCGCCAGCAGGCTCTCGTGCGCCGAGGCGAGCACGCCGCGCAGGGTCAGCCCGCTGTGCGCCGACAGGGCCTGCGCGACCTGCTCGGCGCTCTGGTAGCGGGTCTGCGGATCGCGGTGCAGGAGGCGCAGCACCACCTCGCGCAGGGCGGCCGGCAGCTGCTCGCCCGAGAGCGTGCGCAGCGGCGGCACGACGCGCGGCTGGCCGACCGCCGCCGCCCAGCGCGGCCGGCTGAGCAGCGGCCGGATGTGCGCCGGCAGCGTATCGATGCCGCTCGTGCCCAGCACCTCCCCAAGGAAGCTGGCGGCGCTGTCGCAGGCGAACGGATACGCCCCGGTCAGGGTCTCCCACAACAGCACCCCCAGGGCGTAAAGATCCGAGCCTGGCGAGGGCGGATCGCCGAGCAGCAGCTCGGGCGCCATGTACTCCAGAGTCCCGGCGACATCGCGGGTGCTCGCGGCGTGCGTCGCGACGCCGAAGTCCAGCACCTTCACCCGATCGGCGCTGCACAGGACGTTGGACGGCTTTAGATCGCGGTGCAGGATTCCGTGCCGATGCAGATACGACAGCGCGGCCAGGAGCTGCCCGACCATCGCGACCTGCTCTGCCACCGGGCGCCCGGCCGCCGCCACGGTGAACGGCTGCGGCTCGGTAAGGAGCTCCATGGTGAAGAACGGCGAGCCCTCCGGATCGAAGCCGTAGTCAAGGACGCTGATGATGTTGGGGTGGCGCAGGCTGGCCAGGGTCTTCCACTCGTTGGCGATGGCGAAGCGGCGCTGGCGCAGGAGCGCCGCCTTCTTGCTGGCCTCCGAGTCCCCGGTGACCAGGGTCGAGGCGCTGCTGCGCGCCGGCGGCGCCGTGAGCGCCAGCGTGGTCGTCTCTTTTTCCGCGGAGTCGACCGCGGGAAGCAGGGGCTCCGAAGGGATGACGCGCTTGAGCGCGACCTGCTGTCCGCTGAGGCGGTCGAGAGTCCGGAAGACCTCTCCCATGCCGCCGGCGCCGAGGAGCTCTAGCGCTTTATAGCGGCGCGGCAGGCGCACCTGGGAGAGCGGACTGGGAGCCATGGGGAGACCCTCCACATGCGCCGGTTCAAACACGCGGCCGGCGCCGAGTCAACCCTTTATCTTACCTCGCAGCCCGGCGGCGCTCGCCGGTCCGGCGCGGCGGCAGCCCGCAAGCCCGAGCGCCAGCGACGAGCGGCTCGGCATGCTGGCGGGGCGCGGTCAGCGCAGCCCGACCCCCAGAGACAGCGCCACCGTGTGCAGATAGTTGGCGGTGAAGCCGTCTCCGGGCCCGCTCGGGTTGGCGGAGGTGCCGTTGGCCCAGCCGCCCAGGTAGCGCAGGTTCACGAAGGCTTCCATGAACGGAGTGACGGTCAGCCCGGCGCGCAGCGAGGTGTCGAAGATCGCGCCCTCGACGTTGCTGGTGCCGCCGTTGGCGATCGGAATGTTGGCGTAGAAGCCGTCCGCCTCCAGGCCCAGCCAGACACCGTTGGCGAACGTGTAGCGGCCGCGCACGCGCAGGATCGGCACCGGCCCGAGGTTGTCGTTGGTCCGCCGCAGCTGGCCATCGGCCGAGGTGAAGCTGATGCGAGCGTTGCGCAGCTGCAGGCCAAGGCCTATAGCCAGCTCGTACTTCGGACTGCGGAAGAAGTCGAACTGATAATCCAGACGATAGAAGTCAAAGCCGTAGCGCAGGTCGAGCGGGGTGCCCGCGGGGAAGATCAGCTTGTCGACGCTGATGTCGCGCTGCAGCACGGCCTGGGTGGCGACCGTAAGCGGCTGATAAAGGAAGATGATGGAGTGGCGCCAGTACAGCTCCAGCTCGGCCGACAGGCGGGCGAACGGAAACAGCCCGCTCTGGCCGCCTTCGCGCACGAAGTCAAATACGCTGCCGTCCGTACTGTACTGGATCGTGTGGCTCACCACCGCCAGCATGCCGAGCTCCGCGCTGGCGCGGATGGCCCACGGGCGCGCCGGATCGTTTAGGTGCCAGCGCGTCGGGATGAGGCTCGTCGGCTGCTCCGTCACCGCGGGCGCCGGGACGGCCGCGAGCGGGGCGGCGGCCGGCGCGACCGGGGCCGCGGCCGGATTACTCTGCGCGTAAGCCGGCGCGGTTGGGAGCGCGGTCAGGACCATGCAAAGGAGTACACCCAGGGAGACAGCGGAAGAGGTCTTGGTGAGCACCATGAGACCTCAGATGCCGCCGCCCTGAGTGCTGCTGCAGCCGGCGCCGCGGTCGCGCGCAACCGGCGCGGACCGCGAGCGGCGAGTGGTCCTTCCTACCTTGGCTGGGGGCGGCTGCTCTGCGCGCGGCGGAGTCCTTCGATCACCGCCTCCGCCGTGAGACCGTACTTGGTGAGCAGATACGGAGTCGAGCCGCCCTCGGCGAAAGTGTCGCGGATGCCGACGCGGGCAAAGCCGACCGGGATGCCAGCCTCCAGCAGCGTCTCGGCCACCGCGCTCCCGAGCCCGCCGACGATGGTGTGGTTCTCGGCGGTGACGACGACGCCGCAGCGCCGCGCCAGGGTACACACGAGCTCCGCATCGAGCGGCTTGAGCGTCGGCAGGTTGGCCACGGCGAGCGAGCACCCCTTGTCAGCAAGCGCCGCCGCCGCCTCCAGCGCCACCTTCACCATCAGCCCGCAGGCGAACACCACGCCATCTCTGCCATCGCGGAGCAGCTCGCCGCGGCCGATCGTCAGCGCGACCTCGCGCGCGGGTCGGGCCTCGGCGCGCTTCATGCGCAGGTAGACCGGGCCGCGGTGCTCGGCCGCCGCGTACACCGCCGCGCGCATCTGCTCGGGACCGCTCGGCTCGATGAGGGTCATGTTGGGCAGCGCGCGCAGGATCGAAAGATCGTCGATGGCCTGGTGCGACACCCCAAGCAGGGTGGTCAGCCCGGGCAGGAACCCGACGAGCTTCACGTTGGTGCGCGGGTAGGCCAGCTGCATCGCGATCTGATCGAAGGGCCGGCGCGAGGTAAAGACACTGAAGGAATGGAAGAACGGAATGTCGCCGCAGCGCGCCATGCCGGCGGCCACCCCGATGGCGTTGGCCTCGGCGATGCCGAGGTTGAAGAAGCGCTCGGGCAGGGCGTCGCGGAACAGATCGATCTCGGTGGGGCTGGTCAGGTCGGCGCTCAGGCAGACGACCTCGGGGCGGGCGCGCGCCAGCTCGAGCAGGGCCTCGCCGTACACGCGCGGGTAGGCGCTGGTGGTGTGGGCGCGGGTGATGGTGAAGTCGGCGCCGGTGCCGCTCATGGCTGACCTCCGAGCTCGCGCAGCGCGCTGTGAAAGAGATCGGGCGGCAGCTTCAGGTGGTGGGCGAGCTTGCCTTCAAGAAAAGAGACTCCCTTTCCGGGCAGCGTATTGGCGATGAGGACCGTTGGCCTGTCCGCGGTGGCGCGCGCGGTGGCAAGCGAGGCCACAAGGGCCGCCGCGTCGTTGCCGTCGCACTCGCTGACCGCGAAGCCGAACGCCCGCCACTTGTCGGCGATGGGAGCCATCTTCAGCACCTGATCCGTGTCTCCTTCCACCTGCATGCGGTTTACGTCCAGCACCACGCAGAGGGAAGACAGACCCAGGCTGCCGGCGGCGAGCGCCGCCTCCCACACCTGCCCTTCCTGCATCTCACCATCGCCCAGGATGACATAGACGCGATAGGAGAGGCCGCGGCGCCGCCCCGTCAGCGCCATGCCCACCCCGACCGAGAGCCCCTGCCCCAGCGAGCCGCAGGTCGCCTCGACCAGCGGTCCCAGGCGCTCGGAGACGTTGATCTCCAGCGCCGCGCCGTCCTGGCAGTAGTCGGCGAGCCGGGCGCGCGGTAGCAGGCCCCGGGCGGCCAGGGTGGCGTGGAACACCGCCGAGTTGTGCGCGGTCGACAGGATGCAGCGGTCGCGCTCTGGGCAGCTCGGGTCCTGCGGGTCAAGGCGCAGCTCCGCGAAGTACAAGGTGGCGAACAGCTCGGCCGCGCCCAGGCCCTGCTGTACGTATCCCTGACCAAGCGGCGCGATCATGCGGATCACATCCTGGCGGATGGCGCGGGTGTGCTCGGCCAGGGCGGCCAGGTCCAACGAGGGTCGCTGCAGCATCACGCCACGGAGCATCGCACGCCGGCCGCTGAAGCAGCAAGCTGGTCGCGCGGCGCGCTGCCGCTGCGTCGCCGGCTTATACGCTGGCGGGCAAATTTATTGCGCCGCGCCCGCCATGGTGAGCATCATCGCGGCCATTCGCTCTAGCGCGGCCGGGTAGTCACTGGCATCGCACAGGTCGGCCTCCAGGTGCCCCCTGAACTGCTGGGCAAACTTGGACAGCCGCAGCTGCGGAGCGCCGGGGTAGGTCGAGTTCTTGCCGCTGCAGGGCAGCCGAACGCGGTCCAGCCGATCGGAGCCGGGGGTGCTGCCCGGGATGATCGCGACGGTCAGCTGCCCGGCCTGATCGAGCGCCGGCAGGGTCCAGATTCCCCCGATGAACAGGCGGTTCCGCGGCCGCAGCTTGGCGAAAAAATCGACGTAGGTCTGCACCGGCTCCAGGTAGCTGTCGGCTTGCTCGCGGCAGTTGTGCTTCTCGCCCGCGGTGTTGAGCGGCTCGTCGCACTTCACATCGCGGGCGAGGCAGCGGAAGTCGGCGTTGAAGCAGCTGAAGGGAGCGTCCTGGCTGGGCGTCGGGCAGTCGAAGCTTTCCGGCGTGTTCTCGATCCGCCGGCCGGGCTGGACCGAGCAGTCGTCTTCATCGGTAACGAAGATGACGGCGACCAGCGAGTCGGGGCGCAGGAAGTAGGCGTTCTCCGGCCGGTGGCCATCCAGGGCCCGCCGGGCGGCCTCGAGCTGCCCCTCGACGCCGCAGCCCGCTTCCCCGAGCACCGCCATGCAGGCAAAGGCGCGCTGCGGCCCCAGATCGATCTTCACGTTCTGCGGGTCGGTCTGCAGATCAAAGGGAACATTGAAGACCGAGCCAGACTTGGCGATGAACCGCTCGTTCTTGTAAGGAATGAAGGAGGGATCGGGGCAGAACGCCTGGCACGCCGCGGTCGCCTCAGCGGTCAGCGGGAAGCGGCTCGTACACGGCGTGGCCTGCAGGAGCCCGTCGTCTCCGGTGAAGGTGTCACAGCTGCCGCTCCCGGCGCCCCACAGCTTACCCGGCGCCACGTCGGTGCCGATGTCCGAGGTCACGATGCCGATGTGGTAGTCGATGTTGGTCGGGGCGGTGTCGAGCTTGCGTAGGAAGCTCGGGATGCTGGCCACCAGACCCTTCTGCCGCCCCGCCATCGAGGCCGAGTTGTCGACGACGAACAGGATGTCCAGGTTGGCGGTCGGGGGGGGAGTCATGCAGACCCCGACCGCGTTGTCGCAGACCGCGCCGAGCGAGCACTCGCTGTCGAAGTGACAGGCGGGCCGGATGTTCTCGCCGATGAAGTGGACGACCTCGCAGCCCGCCGCCAGACCGGCGAGGCCGAGCAGTGCAGACAGGGAACGGCCGGGGTACATGGTGGGCTCCAGCGTGGCGGATCGGGCAGGGCAAGCGGGCGGCGAGCTTTGAGGATGTTACAGGGATTCCAAGTACGCGATCAAGTCGGCGAGCTGCGCGGGGGCGAGCTGCGCGGTGTGGCCATGGCTCTCACCGCCGCCGCAGGCCGGATCGAAGCGAGCGAGCAGGGTGCCGGCGCAGCCGGTGTGCAGGAACGGCTCGCGATCGGCGACGCCAAGGAGCGCCGGGACCTGGAGGGACTTACCGGTGCCCACGCCGACGCTCTGGTTGTTTGTGAAGTGCGTCCCGCTGTGGCAGCTGGCGCAGCCGACGGCCGCGTCATTAAACAGGATCCGGCCGCGCGCGACCGCCTGCGGATCGCGCGGGCTGGCCTTGGGGAGTACCGGCTGCGCATCCAGCCACAGGCCCAGGGCGTCGACCTGCTCGGGACTCGCCAGGGGTCCCGCCATGCGCCCGGTGAAGACCGCCTGCATCAGGTGCGAGAGGTCCTGCATATCCCCGTCCCAGTGGAACGGCGCCGTGGCCAGGATGCCGCCGCGCAGGCTCTGGGTGCGGCGCGGGCCGCTCGGCGCGGCGTCGAACGTCCACACGTGGCCGTCGTCGCCGGCCTCGGCGTGGCAGGAGACGCAGGCGATGAGCCCGGGGGTCGGGGTGTGGAACAGCCGGTGCCCTTCGTCGCTCTTATCCTCGGCGTCGGGGAAATCGATGGGCGCGAGCCCGCTGGCGGTCGAGTAGAGCCGGGCCGGGTTGCGCGACTGCAGCCAGAGCTGCCCTTTGCCGTCGAAGGCCCCGGCGATGAGGTCGCCGCCTTCGGGCAGCTGCGTGGGCACCGACGTCGGGAACTGGCACGGATCCGCCGGTCCGAGGGCGCTCAGGTTGAGCTGCGCCACCGATGCAAACCGCGCCCCCGCGACGCCGCGATCGCCGGGAGCAATGAGGGCGATGCTCTTGCCATCGCGCGCCACCGCCAGATCAACCGCCAGCGGCAGCCCCGCCAGCCGGGCGCCGTTGCCGACGCTCGCAAGGCCCGCCGTGGCGCCGCTGAACAGCGTCATCGCCGGGCTGACGATCCCCTGGCCCTTGCAGGTCCCCGAGGTATAGCCCCCGGGCTTGGTGGAGATGGTGCTGTCGACCGCCTGCTGGTGCAGCATGAGCACCTCGCCGGTGGGCAGCGTGGTCAGCCGCCACGCCGTGGTCGCCGAGGCGGTGATCGGCTGCCCCTGCGCATTGACCAGCCCGCCGCCGGTCACTGCCCGCGGCTTGACCTGACCGAGCAGCGCGCCGCTGGCGTCTACCTCAAGGAGCTGGGCGCTGCGGAAGCGGCTTACTAATAGATGGTCACCGTGAACCACGACATCGCGCAGATCGCGCTCCAGCTGCCAGCTGCGCAGGATGTCGCCGCCGCGCGCCTTCATCGTCACGAGCTCGCCGCCGGCGCAGGCCACATGCAGGTTGTCGGTCGCCGCATCGTAGGCCATGCCGCGCGGCGCCGGACAGACCGCGCGAGCGGACAGCACCGCGCCGTCGCGCGGATCGATCTTCACGACCTGGCCGCCGCGCCGCAGCGCGACGTGGACCATCCCGTCTTGATCCTCGATCAGCCGCCCCGGCTCGGCGCCGGCATCAAGGCGCACGCGCGCGCGGACGGTCCGCGAGCCCAGATCGACCAGCCACACCGCGTCGCGATCCGGATCCGCGGCGACCGCTGTCTGATCATCCTGAAGGACGAGCAGCGTCCCGCCGCTTATCGGCGGCGACGCCGGCGCCGAGCCCACGGACCCGGGCGGGGGCGGGGATACTTCATCATCACCACCACTACCACTAACACCACCACCGCCACCACCGCAGCCGACAAGCGCGCAAAGTGCCAGGGCGCAGGCCCCGCCGCCCTGCAAGCCCGGCCAGAAGTGCGATGTCAGGCGACGAGAATCGTGTGTCTTGTTCTGCTCGGTCATCGAATACCTCCCATCCATCTGTATGTCGAAAAGGGACTCCGCGCGGCAAACGCCTGGCCGCCGCGCGCCCTGCGCGAAGTGAGCTGACTCTTGGTGAAATTTTTAGGGCGCCAGGTGATGCTGCGGCTTGCCGAAAGACTGTCCGTCCCAAACAGTTACTGTCACAGTCTTAGATAGCTGAACTGAGTAGGCGGCCAAACGCATGGGCGGCTCCGATCTGGCTTGTGTCCTTCCTGTTGCCACCCGGCCAAGGGAACTTTCAGAAAATCGGTAAAAAATGAAAATGGCGGACATGTTAAAGTCGGCGCATCCATCGGCTGGCTGGCTGCTCGCGGGCGGCGGCCCAGGCTGCCCACGCGGCCTCCCCAGGCGCTCATGTTGAACTTACTGACTGGAGTTTTGGCGGCGAGCGCAGTGGTCATCGCGGGCTCCAGCGAGTGTCCTTCGGTGGCCGCGGTGCAGGGGCTGGTCAGTCAGCTCCTGCCGGGGTATGAGTCCGCGGACAGCGTCTACATCAATCAGGTAGAGGGCGAGCTCGCGCTGGAGATGCACAGCGTCGTCCACGGGACCGTCTTTCACCGCCGCCTGCCGAGCCGCCACTCCTGCGCCGAGCAGGCGGTGATCGCCGCCACCGTGATCGCCGCCTGGCAGGTCGACAGCCAGAGCACCCCGGCGCCGCCGCCGCCAGTGACCGTGCCGCCCCCGGCTCCGCCGACCCGGAGGCTCCTGTATGAAGCCGGCGCCGCGGTCACCGCCACGGTCACTGAAGGGACGTTTACGGCCGGCGGCCTGCTGGATCTGCTGCTCTTGCCGGGCAGCCGGCGGTTCGGTCTGCGGCTCGGTGTGCTCGGCAGCGGTCTGCGCCCCGTGCCGATCGGGGCGGGGCAGGTGAACTGGACGCGCATCGGTCTGCGGGCAAGCGGCGGCTACCGCTTCCTGGCCGGCCCGAGCCGCCTGTGGAGCATCGACTGCTTCGCCGACACCGCGGTGGCTGTGGCATATCTGGCCGGCCAGGGCTTCGATGTAGTCTACTCAAGCTACGCGATCGATGTGGCAGCCGGGGGCAGCGTGCGCCTCGGCCGGCAGCTTGGGCCGGTGCGGCCGTTCGTCGAGCTGGCGATCACCGGCTGGCTCCGACCGCAAGCGGTGACGGCCTACAGCGGCTCGCTGCAGACCGCCACCCTGCCGCAGCTCGAGGTCCTGCTGAGCGCCGGGCTCGCCGTCGCCGGCGCGAAAAAACGACAGCCCGCGAGCGCGCCGTGAAAGTTTCTTCGCCCGCGCGGCAACCCAGGTGGTGAGAGTTGCCCGTGCCCCCTAAACAGCTGCAGCATCACCTTGGCCTGGTCGGCAAGAGCGGAGCGATCGGCGCGGCGGAGCCGGACCCTGCCCTCGAGCTGGGCGCGCTCTACCGCACCCACGCCCCGCGCGTCGCCAGCTGGGCGGCGCGGCTCGGCGGCCCGCAGCTCGACGCCGAGGACATAGTCCACGAGGTGTTCCTGATCGTCCACCGCGAGCTGCCGCGGTTCCGCGGCGCGGCGAAGGTCAGCACCTGGCTTTACGGCATCACCGCCAACGTCGTCCGCGATCGGCGGCGCCAGGAGCGGCGGCGCTGGCTGCGCCACCTGCTGGACGGCCGCAACCGCCGCACGCTGCAGCTGCACGTCACCACGCCCGCCGAGCAGGCCGAGCGCCAGCAGACAACCGAGCTTGTCTACAAGGTGCTAAATGGCATGCAGGAAAACTACCGCAACACGCTAATCTTGTTCGAGCTGGAGGGCCACTCAGGAGAGGAGATCGCCGAGCTGACCGCGGTGAACCTGAGCACCGTGTGGGTGTGGCTGCACCGGGCGCGCGCGCAGTTCCGCGAGCGGCTGGCCAAGCTGCACCCGGTTGAGTATGCCGCGGCAGCCAGAGGGAAAAACTGAGATGGCGGACAACGATCCTATAGATGGGCCCATAGATGGGCCGATCAAGCGCCGCTGGGCGGAGGACTCACCAAGCGGTCCTCTCCTTCGGGAGCGGGCGACAGTCGCCAGCCTAGCCGCGCC
>DAOMZC010000086.1:0-13005 GCA_035437965.1 Pseudomonadota bacterium | reverse complement strand
AGCCTGCCAAGGTCACGCCCGAGAGAGAAAATCGGAAGGCCGTTCCGCGCCGGAGCAAAAGGACTTGCAGACCACACACTTCGGTGCGAAGCGATTGACCGAGGGAAACCCCGCGGAGCTCTGCGCAGCTGTTTTCGGCGCATCATGGAGACGGCGCAGTTTGGGCTCGATGTGATGTTCGAAGCTCGGGCATAATAGACCGATGAGCACATTTAATACCGAAGTCCTGGTCGTTGGGGCTGGCCCGGTCGGTCTGACTCTTGGATGTGAGCTCTTGCGCCGCGGCGTCTCGTGCCGCCTCATCGACACGCTTGCCGAGCCAGTGAGCTACTCGAAGGCTGCGGTGGTCCATGCGCGGACCATGGAGATCTTCGGGTCGCTCGGTATCGCCGAGGCGGCCATTGAGCGCGCGAAGATCATCCATGGCTTGAGCGCGTACTCCGATGGGAAGCGCGTGCTCCACGCTCTCTTCGATGAGATCGACTCGCCGTTTCCGAACCTCTACGGAATCTCGCAGCGCGATACGGAACAGATTCTTGGTCACCGATTCGTCGAGCTGGGCGGCACGATCGAGCGGAGCCTGCGGCTTGAGTCGTTCAATCAGGATGACGACGGCGTCGTGGCGACCCTGGTGCGCGCCGACGGCTCGCAGGAGAGCTTGCGGACGCGCTGGCTGGTCGGATCCGACGGCGCTCACAGCACGGTTCGACACGCTCTGAATCTGCAGTTCGAAGGCGCGCCTTACGAAGAGAAGATCGCGCAGACCGACGTGGTCGTGCAGTGGCCCCGCCAGATCGAGGATGACGAAATCCTGATGTTCCTGGCTCCCGACGGCCCGATCGCGTGCTTCCCGTTCTTCAAGGATGGGCGTTATCGGGTCCTGAAGCTCTACACGGAAGCGGCGCCGACCAGCGAGCCGACGCTCGAGACGTTTCAGCAGATGATGGAGGCGCAGCTGCCGGGGGTCAAGCTGTGCGACCCGGCGTGGATCATCAGCTTCCGCATCCACCACCGCCTGGCCGAACGCTATCGAGTCGGCCGCGTCTTTCTGCTTGGCGACGCGGCGCACATCCACAGCCCCGCAGGCGGGCAGGGCATGAACACCGGTATTCAGGACGCGTACAACCTCGGCTGGAAGCTGGCCCTGGTGACCCGCGGCATCGCCCGTCCAGCGCTGCTCGATTCCTATGAGGCCGAGCGCCGTCCCCTGGCGCAGGAGCTCCTTCGCAACACGGATCTGGCCACGCGGGCAATGTCCCAGGTCGCCAAGTTCCGCAGCCCGGTGACCGTCGGTCTTCGCAACGGGTTCATGTCTCTGGTCTCGCGCCTGGACTTCTTCCGCGCCAACGTGGCGCGATCCTTATCGATGATCGACCGTCATTACCGCAACAGCGCGATCGTGGCGCAGCACCGCCAGCCGTTGTGGCGAGCGAACGTGCTGGCGAGCCCGGAGAGCGAGCTGCCCAGCCTGACCGCCTGGTCGGCCTTCAGCTTGGGCCCCGAGCCGGGCGATCGCGCTCCGGACGTCGCATTTCCCGACGCGAAATCCGGCAGTCCCAGTCTGTTCAGCGCGCTCGATCCGCTGCGCCACACGCTGCTGCTGTTCGATGGCGAGGCAAGTACTGAGCGTGGCTATCACAACCTGCGCGAGATCGCCCGCCGCGTGCGCGAGCGCTGCCACGACGCAGTCCGCGTCTATCTGATCCTGCCTGAGGAGCGCGTATCCGTGCAGTGGGAGGGGCCGGTGCTGACCGATGTCGGCAAGGCCCTGCACACGCGCTATGGCGCGCAGGCGGAGTGCCTGTATCTGATCCGTCCGGATGGTCACATCGCCTATCGCAGCCAGCCCGCCGAAGTCGACCCGCTTCTCGCCTACCTCGACAAGATCTTCACGCCTTAAGCCGACCTCCCTCCACTGTGGTCTCGGACGCGAATGACGTACTCTAGAGCTAGTATGAAGCTGATTGGCGAGAGGCATTGGGGTCCTGATTCTCCATTCCGGCGGCTGCGCTTTGGGTCAGCTGATCTGCGCGCCCATTCCAGGGTATTCTCGACGTTCGTAAGTGCCGCCTTGATGATGGGCTGCCAAGAGCTCTGGCTTCCCTATGGGCGAGATAACCCGGCCAACTGCGTCCAGGTCCCCGATGCGTGCGACGATACTCAGATTTGTAACAACAAAACCGAAGTCTGCGTACCACGGCTCGACTTGGATGCGATCTCGCCGGCATTTGGGCCCAGCAGCGGTGGCATCGAGCTGCTCGGCACCGGCAGCGGCTTCACACCCGGAATGACTCTGTCATTAGGAATGCCGAGCAGGCTGCTCACCCCGCTGACTCTGGAATCGGCGAGCCAGCTTCGCGTCAGCTTGCCGGCTCGACCAGCCGCCTGTGGTCCACAGCCGATTACGATAACCCGACCCGATGGGATCACGGTCAGCCGCAGTGATCTGTTCTCGTACTATGTAGGAAATGTGGCGTTTGCTGCGGGGCGGCCGCTGCCTCAGCCAGCGCCCAGTAACTCCACGGTGTACCTTATCAGCGCCGATCTCAATCGCGATGGAAAGGCGGATATAGTTTCCACGGCCTACAATCATGCGGGCATCGATGTGCTGCTGGGAGATGGAACGGGCGCCTTAGGCCCGTCGCAGCGTATCGCGACTGGCGCTGGGCCTTATCACCTGGCCGTCGCGGACGTGGATGGGAACGGCTGGCCGGATCTCGCGGTCAGTAACAATACTGGAAACACAGTCAGCATTCTGCTCGGCTCAGGGGCCGGGATGTTTTCGCCAGCAGTAAACCTCATGAACATGAGCCCGTTGTCTGCTCAGTTCATCGATGTGGATGCCGATGGCAAGCTAGACCTGGCGGTCTTGGCGAACGGCCGGTTGCGCCTGTGGGCGGGTAATGGACAGGGCACGTTTTCCTTTATAAGCGAGGTCAATGTCGACGCGGGTGCAGCGCTCAGCGCTGCTGCTGATGTAGACGGTGATGGCCGCTCCGATCTGATCGTGCAGGCCAGCTCGGGAGCATTCTTATCGGTATTTCGCAACAATGGCGATGGGACGTTTCGCTCGATAAGAACGAATCCGTTGACCTCTGCCGCAGCCTCATGCGCCAGCGCTGACTTCAACGAGGACGGCAATCTGGATCTGGTCGCTGCCGAGTATTCGGCCGGGTTGGTCAGCGTAATGCCCGGCCGCGGAGACGGCACCTTTGGTCCGCTGCGCAGTATCGCCAGCGGTGCCGGAAGTCGCATCCTGGCGCTGGGAGATCTGAACTGCGATGGCCACGTCGATGTGGCAGTAAGCCACCTGGGGACTGCGCAGGTACGCGTGCTGCTCGGCCGGGGGGACGGCAGCTTCGATAGCAATGCCCTTACGGTCATGGCTCCGGGAGCAGTCTCGGCGCTGGGGGTTGCCATTGGCGATCTTGATGGCGATGGCCGCCCCGATCTGCTGATTGGTGTGGACGGTACATCCCCATCGGTGCAAGCCGCTCTCAATGCGTCTCAGTAATGGTTGTTCGTGATTCAGCAGTCTGTCCTCGTCAGACAGCTGGTCAATGCTTCAGCCGCGGGTCGCCGTCACCATGACCATCGAGCTCGCCCACCAATACTGGCAGCCAACCGGAGGGGTAAGCCCCCGGACGACGCTGACCTCGAAGGAGTCGAAGTGGCGCAGCAGGAGCCGCTGATGACCACGGCTCAGGCTGTCGATCTCGCAGCTGAAGTAGGTGAACACGCCACCGCGACGGAGCTTGGCAGCGGCGAGCGGGAAGAACTCACCGGCGTGCGAGTAGGCCCGCCCGTTTACTTCATTGCGGAGGTACTCCTCTTGCGAGAGCGGATACGTGTCAAATAGGATCCCGTCATACTCTCCCAGCTGCTCGGCGACGTCCTGCCAGCGCCCCCGGATCAGGCGGATCTCCGTCTGCGGGTGGCGCTGGCGCCAGCGCTCGAAGGTCGCGATGACGCCGTCGTTGCACTCGATGACCGTATAGGAGCGGACCCCGGCCTCCAGGATGTAGCTTGCCGAGATTCCCATGCCGAAGCCGACCTCCAGGACATCTCCGCCACGGCGGGCCGTGGCCGTGGCCATGCGCTGCATCAGGGGCCGCTCCCAAGCCTGCATCACCTGCTGGCCCTGGATGACCAGCTCCCCGGGGTCCTGGGCGGCTGCGCTGCTCTCCCAGCCATCGCTGATAGGGGGGCGCTGGGTCCCCGGCACGAGGTGTCCGCTCAGGGCATCGAGGTGCTCCAGGTCGTCGCCGAACTCCGCAAAGGCGCGCCCCAGCATCCACTCCTTCTGAAACTGCGAAGGGAAGGCAGAAAACCGATCTTCGCCGGCTTCAACAGAGATACCGAACTTGTCGTATAGGCGTTTCATAATCGCTCCTGTCCTAGAAATAGGATTTCAGTGTTCCTCGCCGCCGAACATCACAAGTCACGCAGTGGAAGGCGCCGCCGAACGACATGACGTGGCGGAAGTTGCACGGAATGCACGTGAAGCCAAAGCCTGCGAGCGCTCGGATCAGCGGCTCCTCCTGGCGCTCGACGACGACGCGTTTTTCGTCGAGCATCAGCACATTCATGTTTACCCAGCGGCTGGACATGAACATCGGGTGGGAATCGGGAATGGTCGAGGGCGGTGACGCAAGGACGTCCCAGCCCGAGAAGATCGGCGGGATCTTCGGCACGCGCTCTGGGTTCACCAGCAGCTTGCCCGGAGCCAGGGGCATCAGCGTGGCGTCGATGTGCATCGGCGCAGCGTCCCTGAACGACAAGACGTGGATCCGATAGGCGGGGCCCACGTGGCGCGCCAGCCAGCGAATTCCAAACAGGTTTGTAACCTGGCTCCGCTGGACAAAGATGTCCCTCCCGCAGCGAATGAAGTCGGCGGCGTCGAAGGTCGGCTCGAGCTCATTTATGACGAAGCGCGGGGCATCAGGATCTTCCGATTCGACGTATTCCGAGTCGAACAGCTCATCGCACAGCTCCGGCTTCGGTGCGGCCGTCCAGCGGGCGCCGCCGTGGAAGTATTCTTTGAGCAGCCGGCGATAGGCCGCAGCCTCGAAGTAGCGGCACCGCCAGGCCATCGGCGACTCGATGATCTCATCGCCGATGACGAGCAGCAGGTCGCGCGGCATCGCTGCATAGAGGCCGCCCGCGCACTGCCAGTTCGGAGTACCAAACGGCACGGCCTGGCTGACGGGATCGGGCCGGCGCACCTGCACGCCCTCTGCCGTGAGGATATGGGCAAGCTCGTCGAGCTCCTGGGCACCGCGCCGGATCAGCTCTTTGTCGAAGGGCTGTCCGCCCGAGCGCTCGAATAGGGGCCACTGATCCTCCGGCATCGTGGCCTTCAGGCCGATGTGCCACGCCGGGACCGCGGCGCCGTCCAAGACTCCAACAATTACCTCTTCCAGCGGGTCCCACTCGTTATACGAGCACACTGGGAAGGTCATGGGTTTGTTTTCTTGCGTCTCTGCACTCGACATCGACATCGACCACCTTATAGAAGCCGAGCAGTGTTCCCTTGCCAGGACCGTCGACCTCCAGCATCGGCCCTGCTCGGATTTTGGTTCCTGGCACGCGGTAAGATAGCAACCCGTGTGCCAGGTAATGTAGGGCGTCGCTCCCGACAAGACGAGCAGTCGGCTCAGTCAGCGGGCCGGCGGCGCTGCGCCAGCAGCCAGCCACCGCGGGGTGTGTCAGCAGCTGCGGCTGACACGTCAGGAGCGGCCAACATGTCAGGACATCGGCGCGGCGGTCCCCTGAAACGCAAGCCTAGGAGAGCCTAGGAGGCCCGCGCCCACCTGCCGCGCCTCACGGTGAGGGGCGCCTTCCGGCCAGGGCCTCCGGCCAGGGCATGCCTTCTGCATAACCTTGCTGAGCGCTATCTAGGCGTGTCAATAAAAGGTCTGAATCAGCCACCGCGAGTGGGTAGAACGTCCGATGGAAACGACTTCTTTCTGTCCTCCCCGATCGACTTACCTCTATGAGCCTCTACGTCTAGCGGCGGCGGCGGCCATGCTGCCGGACCTCTGGCTGAAGATCCCCGCCTGGCCAAGCGTCGGCCGCGGGCGCCGCGTCATCGTCATCGGCGGCGGCGTCGCCGGGCTGTGTGCCGCGTGGGGGCTGCGCGCCGCCGGCTTCTTGCCCGTCGTGCTCGAGCGAACCGAGCGAGTCGGCGGTCGCATCTATACTCTGCGCGACCACTTTGGCGCCCAATACGTCGAGCTGGGTGCGACTCGCCTCCCCGGGAATCACCCCCTGCCGCTGGCCTACATCCGACACTTCGGGCTGCCGGTCGTCGAGTATCCGGGTGACGAGACGAGGCAGATCTATTCCGTGCTCGGCCGCCGCTTCGTAAGCAGCTACCTCCGGGGCGCAGACTATCCGGACGACTTGGGGCTGACTGCGCAAGAGCGGCAGCGGGATGCAGAGAGCCTGCACGACTACTATTCAGAGCAGGCGCTGCGGAGCGTCTCCGACCCGCGAGACCCGGACTGGCCGTCGGCCGCCGCTCGCGAGGCGCTCGCAGGGCAGAGCCTTTATCACTATCTGGACAAGCTTGGCGCGTCGACCGCGGCCAAGGAAATCTATCGCGCCTGTAGTGGAACGGTGATCGAGATCTACGATGCGATGGTCTGGCTCGCCTCGCAGCGCATCGAAGGCGGCGGGCAGAAGAGCTATGGTATCGCCGGCGGAAATGACCGCCTGACCTCCTGCTTCGCTGACTCGCTCGGGGAGCTCGTCGTGCGAAACGCGCAGGTGCAGGCCGTGCGCGCGGAGTCAGGCGGCGTGCGCGTCGATTACTTGCACAACCAGAGGCCCGAGAGCATGCACGGAGACTACGTAGTCTGCGCCGTGCCCCACCGGATTCTTCTCGAACTGAGCTTCGATCCGCCGCTGTCCGCAGCGAAGCTCGCCGCCGCGATGGCGGTGCCGATGGGCCGCGTAACCCGCCTGAACTTCCAGTTCTCGCGGCGGTTCTGGAACCTCGACGACAGCGTGCGCGGGCTGTCCGTCGCGTGCACGACCAGCCTGATCGAGCGTCTTTGGGATCTTACAGCGGTGCAGGCCGGAGCCAGCGGGATCCTGACCGCGTACACTCAGCATGAGCACGCCGCGGCGCTCGATCGGCTCCCTTCGGACGACGAGCGAATCCAGCGCGGGCTCGCGGTAATCTATTCGCTGTTTCCCAACGCCCGCGGCAGCTTCATGAAGGGGTTGTCGTTTTCCTGGCAGCAGCCCTGGACCAAAGGGGCCTGGCCGGTCTTCCTTGCCGGTCAGACTCGCCACATCGCGGACTTCCAGCGCGCAGAAGGGCGCGTGTACTTCGCCGGCGAGCATACCAGCCTGCACACGGCCTGGGTGCAAGGCGCCCTCGAATCGGCGCACTTTGCCGTGGCCGAGGTGATTGCGGCCAGTCAGAAAGCTCGGGGCCTCTGATGTCCAAGCTTGCGGAACCCTCGACCGGCGAGGCGCTCGTCGGACTGCTCGAAGCGTATGGCGTCGACACCATCTTCGGTATACCCGGCGACCACAATGACGAGCTATACCGAGCGCTGCCGCGCTCGCGGATCAGGCATCTGCTGGCCCGCCACGAGCAGGGCGCGGGCTTCATGGCCGACGGCTATGCCCGGGCCACCGGCAGACCCGGCGTCTGCTTCACCATCAGCGGGCCCGGCCTCACCAACATCCTGACGCCCGTGGGTCAGGCGTGGTCGGATTCGAGCCCGCTGCTGGTGATCTCTTCCGCCCTCGACACCGCCGACTCGGCGCGAGGCCGCGGCCGTCTGCACGAGATGCTCGACCAGCGCGGCGCGGCCGCGGCGGTCACCAGCCTGCACCTGCGCGCCGCTACGCCCAAGGACGTGCGCGAGGGCATCGCCCGCGCCTTTGCCCACTTCGCCAGCGAACGCCCGCGCCCGGCCTATCTTGAGATCCCGCTTGGCGTGCTGAAGCAGCCGGCGGGCGACGGCTGGACGGCACGCGGCCTTCCGGGTCGGGCCGCGCCCGCGGCGGCGCCGATCCGGCAGGCTGTCGCCAAGCTTACCCGCGCGAAGAGGCCTCTGATCGTTCTGGGGGGCGGGGCGCTCGGTGCCGGCGCCGCTGCGGTTGCCATCGCCGAGAAGCTCAAGGCGCCGATCATCACCACCACCGCCGGCAAGGGGGCGGTGCCGGCCGACCACCCGCTGTGCCTCGGGTACGTGCTCGGGCACGCGGCCGCCTGGCGGATGCTCGCAGAGTCGGATGCGATACTCTGCGCCGGCTCGGAGCTCGCGGGAACCGATTTCTGGAACGATGACATCCTGATCTCGCACGACCTGATCCGCGTCGACATCGATCCCCTGGTAATGAGCCGCCCCCACCCGGCAGAGATCGCCATAGTGGCCGATGCGCGGGAAGCGCTCGTGGTCATCGCCGCCGGCGTTGCGGCGCGCGGCGGTGATGGCCGAGCCACTGTCGACCGCGGCCCGCCCGATGCGCTCCGCGCCAAGCTGGCGAAGCTGCTGACGGTGATCCGCGCCGCGCTGCCGCCCGAGACGGTCATCTGCTCCGACATGACGCAGCTTGCCTACGCTGCGAACGAAGTGTTTCCGGTATCGCATCCGCGCACCTGGCTGCATCCGGTGGGCTTCGGTGCGCTGGGCTTCGCGCTGCCGGCCGGCATCGGCGCCAAGCGCGGCGTCGGCACCACGCCCGTGGCGGTGATGATCGGCGACTACGGCCTGCAATATACCTTGAGCGAGCTCGGTACCGCCGCCGAGCACAAGCTGCCGATCGTCATCCTCTTGTGGAATAACGACGCGCTGGGCCAGATCCGCGATGGCATGGTGAGCAAAGGAATCGAGCCGAGCGCCGTCCTGTTGCGCAATCCGGATTTCCAGCTGCTCGCCCGCGCCTACGGACTAAGCGCCGAGAGGCCGCGATCGCTCACGGCGCTCGCGGCGGCCATCAGGACGGCGCTCCTGGCCGACGGCTCGACGCTGATCGAGATGACTCCGAGTCTGGTCGATGAGTAGCGACGCCGCGCCGCGCACGGCGACACCGATGTCAGTCCGTCCCTGAGCGCGCCCTACGTTTTACTACAGCTCTCATTACTTGGCATTCTAAGGTAAAGTAGATTCGCAATAAAATGCGGATTACACCTCGCGCCGCCTGGGCGGGCGTTAGCCCGGCGCAGCTCTTCAGGCTGGTCAGCGTACCGCCCAGGGAGCGGCGGACGTGACGGAAGCCGCAGAAGACCGCAAGGCGAGGCCGGTCGCGACGGACGAGATCCTGCCGGGCGCCATTTTCTGCGGCCGTTATAAGCTGCAGTCCGAGCTCGGCCGCGGTGGCATGGGGGTCGTCTATCGCGCTCGCGATCTCGCACTCGATCGCGACGTCGCGCTCAAGCTGGTGCGCAACGCCGGCAGCCCGACCGGTCAGCGGCGCTTCCTGCGCGAGGCCAAGCTCGCCTCGCGGGTGCACCATCCTCATACAGTCTTTGTCGTAGACTTCGGCGAGCTGCCGCAGGGCAGCTGCTTTCTCGTCATGGAGCTGCTGGAGGGAAAGACGCTGGCGGCGACGCTGCGTGAGTGCCGGTCCATGGCGCCGCTGCGAGTCTGCCGGATCGGCATCATGGCCGCGAGCGGCTTGCAGAGCATCCATGCGCACGGGATCGTCCACCGCGACCTCAAGCCCGCGAACGTATTCCTGCTTGACAAGCAAGGGGTACCCGACTTCGTCAAGATAGTCGACTTCGGAGTGGCCAAGGAGGTGGACGACGACCTCGTCGGCTCGGGCACAGTCGATGCAGCGCCGCCCTGGGAGCTTGCCGGGAACACCTCGTCGACTGACTCGGGCGACTCGGGCGTGCTGACGCGAGCCGGGGTGCTCGTTGGGACGCCGCGCTACATGGCGCCCGAGCAGCTGCGGGGGGAGCCGCTCGATGCGCGCGTCGATCAGTATGCCCTGGGCTGCATCCTGTACGAGATGCTCACCGGTGAACCTCCGTATTCGGGAGACGTTCAGCAGGTGATCCGGGGGCATCTCTACGGCGAGCTGACGCCGCCCCTGCGGCATCCGTCCCGCCCGCAGAGCTCAAGCGGGCTCGATGCCGTGATTCAGCGCGCGATGGCACGACGTCGCGAGGACCGGTTCCCAGCGATGCAGGCGCTCGCCGCCGCGCTCGGCCAGGAAGCCGAGCGCCTCCAGGGCGAACGACCCGCAGGCGCGGTGGCGAAAACGAAGGGGCGGCGCGTGCTCGGCGTCTCCGCGCTGGTGGTCGCTACCGGCCTGAGCGCCGCGGCCTGGCGGCTGGGGAGCCCGCGCGAGCCCTCTTGGCGCGGGTCCGGCACCGGAGGCGCCGCGGCGGCGGCTCGTGCCACCTTGGCCGAAGCTTCATCCCCGCTGCCTGCCGAGGTCAAGCCGCCAGAGGCGCTCGCTGCTCCTGCCGGGGCGGCCATACCTCAGCCTAAGCCGCTCCCAGCGGCACCGGCGGCAACCATCGGGCCGGCGCGCCTGGCGAAAGCGGCGCCGGATAAAAGCGGCGCCGTCGCGGCTGGCAATGCTCTGCTGGCCCAGGCAGCGGCGGCGCTGGCCCACCGGGATCTCGACCGGGCGGCGCAGCTGCTCGAATCGGCGCGCGGCCGCTGCCGTAAGAGCCCGCCCAGCAACACCGCGGCCGCTGCGAGCTGCGCTCTCGAGGTGCCCCTGTATCAGGGGCGCGTCTACGAGGCGACCGGCCACTGGCCGGAGGCGCTCTCCGCCTACTCGCAGGTCCTTGATGGCAGTCCCGAGGCGCCCAATCACGAGCGAGCGAGCGCCTGGCGCTCCGAAGCCGAGGTCGCGCTGGCCCGGCTGCTGCCGCGCCTCGGCCGGGTCATCGTCGCCCGACGGCGGGCCGGCCGGTGTGAAGAGACCGCGATGATCCTGCCTCCGGGCGAGCACGTGCTGGACCTCGACGGCGAGAAGCGCTCGATCACACTTCATGCCCGCGAGACGCTGCGGCTGGAGACCTGCTCGACCCCATGAGACCTCACCTGAGCGCATCCCGGCAGGCCCCGCCAACCCGAGAGGCTGCACGGTCCTGTACGGACCAGCGAACTTGGACAAGGCTCGCCTGTGGGCTGCTGTTCCTCCTTTTTGGCTCCATCGCCCTGACTGCCAACGCCAGCCCCGCCAGCGAGCGTCCACGGCTCGCCGCGCACGTCCTGCGCGCCAGCGGACTGCGTCAGCTGCGCAGCGGTGAGCTTGCCGCTGCGGCGCGCTCGTTTGAGGAGGCCTATCGCCTGCTGCCTGATGCGGACGGGCTGTACCTGCTGTGCAGCCTCGCGCACCTGGAAGGGCGTATCACCGCTGCCAAGGACCTGGCGCGCCGCTACCTGATCGAGACCGACAGCGACCCGAGCCAGAAGCCGAGAGCGGCCGGCCGGCTGGAGTCGAGCCGTGACCCGAGTCGCGCCGAGGCGCGGCGGATCCTCGAGCTGCCCGACGGACCCGCCGGAGAGGTTGCGCTGCTGGGTCCCCCGGGAGCCTGGGTGGTCGTGGACGATCGGCTGGTCGGCCGACTCCCGCTGGCGCGTCCACTGGGGGTCCCGGCCGGGGCACACCGGGTCGCCGTGGACTGCGGACCCGCGCGGTCCGTCGTTCGCGCCGACATCGCAGTGGCCAGCGGCCGCCCGCTCGAGCTGCGCGTCCGGGCCGATACGGACTCGATGCTGGTCACGCGGGTCCCGGCGCTGCTCGTCCTGCTCGACCAGAGCGCGCTCGCACCCGGGGCCGAGTCGCGCCTGCTGAAGGCCATCGCTGCCGCGGCCCAGCGCGAGCACCTGGTCGTGGTGAGCGCCCCACCGGCGGCGGAGCCGGCCACCCAGCCGGGCGGCTGTAGGGAGTCGCGCGAGTGCTTGGCCGCTCTGGCCCAGCGGGCGGATGCCGCCTACGTCCTCGACGCGCGGGTGTCCGGGCCGCCGCCGCCGCTGGAAGCCGGCGATTGGCAGCTCGACCTGCGCCTGCTCTCCGCGGCGACCGGAGAGCTTGCGACATCGCGGACCCTGAGCTGCGCGGCCTGCTCGGCGGCGCGGGCCGCAGAGCTTGCGCAGACCGAGCTGGCCGATGCGCTGGCGCTCGCCTCTGCCAGGCCGCGCGGTGAGCTCGTAGTGAACAGCGAGCCGGCGGGAGCGGCGGTCTACTCCGCCGGGCAGCGGCTGGGCACGACGCCGTATCGGCGGGCGGCCTGGACCGGCGACAAGCAGCTGGAGCTGCGCCGCGATGGCTACCGCATCTGGACCGGCCGAGCTGCGATTGAGGAAGCCAGACCAACGACCCTGTCGATCAAGCTGCAGCCGCTGCCCGAGCCAACCGCCCTGGCCGGCAGCGCGGCGACCGCTGCCCCGCCCCCGGCAGCGCCTCCTGCGCCGGTGTTCAGAGCAGCTGAGCGCGGCGCGGCCGCTCGCCCGCGCTGGCGACTCATCACCGGCGGGCTCTCCCTGGCCGCCGGCAGCCTGCTCGTCGGCTTCGGCGCTTCGGCGCTGGCCACCGACGGCCTCTGCTCTCCCGACACGCCGCCCGCTGCCAGCGAGTGCCGTAGCAAGTACAACGCGGCGCCCGCCGGCGGCGCGCTCCTGGGCAGCGGCGTAGCGCTTCTGGCGGCGGGCGGCGTGCTTCTGATTGTGCCCGGCCGCCGCCCGATGCTGCCGCGCCCGCGTCCGTAGCCCAGGGAGCCGGTTACTTCTTGCCGCGCCGCAACTCCGGCTGCTCGGGAGCCGGAGGCTCGTGATCGATGATGCTCAGCCGCAGCTCGCGAAGACGCCGGCGCAGCCCGCTGCGCGACACCTGCAGACGAGCGGCCATCGCGTCGAGGTCGCCGCCGCACTCGCGGTGGCTGCCCACGAGCTGCTCCGCAGTCAGGTTGCGCACCGTGCGGATGTGCGGCGCCTTGTCCAGCAGCATATAGAGTGAAGGGCGGGCGATGTCGAGCGCCGCGGCCGTCGCCTTGAGATCCCAGCGGTTCTGCTC
>DAOMZC010000085.1:0-13114 GCA_035437965.1 Pseudomonadota bacterium | reverse complement strand
GAGCTTTCACCTCGTGAAGCGCGGATGTGGCGCGCTGGCCACCAGCAAACGCCTCCTAGCTCCTCCTAGCTTGCGGCATGCGCGGCGGCATCGGTGCTGGAGGTGAGCGAGGAGAGGTGGCGCTTTACCCACGACAAGCTCCGCGACGCGCTGCTCGGGGAACTACGGGCGGAGGCCCGCGCCGGCTGGCACCGGCAAATCGCGAAGGCCATGGAGTGGGCCTACGCCGCCAAGCGCCAGCGGGGGCGGAGGCATTGCGCGATCCGGCGCGCATGGCGGCCTCCTCTGCCGGACTGGCCTTCATGCTCTCGGTGATCCCGTTCCTGCGATTTGATGCGGGCTACCTTCGGAAAGCAAAAGAACAATTGGCCAAGGTCCAGCGGCCGGCGCTTGCCGCGCAGGCCCTGCTGAAGGCCGTCGAAGCCGGCACGAACACGTCGCGCGGACAATGGGAGCGGGCCCGCGCCGGGCTCGACGAGCGCCGGCGAATGCAGGACTTTCGTCAGGGATTCTTCGCACTGGCCAACGGGGTCCTCTTGGAGCTGTGGCGGGGAGACATCGCCGCGTTTCGGGATCGCGTCAGCCACCTGGAATCAGCGGCCCGGCGCGTGGACAGTGCGTGGGGTCTGTTCTGGGTCTGGTGCTTTCACGGCCTGTTGACTGGGCGCGCTGGGAACTTCGACCGCACGGCGCAGGTGCTGCTGGAAGCTGGAAAGTATGAGGCGCGGGCGCAGGACCGATTGGTCAGCCTCTGGTGGAGAGGGCTTCTCGCGTTGTGCGCGCTCCGCCGGGGCGATACAGAGGACGCATTGCGGCAGGCCGACCTGGCACTCGACGGCGTGCTGAACGCCCCTATCATGGTGCCGGCAACTCTCGAAGGCTTGTCTTCCTTGATAGAGGTCTATTCAACCATCGTTTCGGAAGCCACAGACAACCCCCGGAAGACCCGCGTCCATCGCCGCCTTCGGCATTCTCTCGCCCTGCTGCGGACCTTCGGAGCGGCGTTCCCAATCTGTCGCCCCGGGCGCTCTTCTGGCATGGCCGCTCTGCTCTGCTCCTGGGCAACGTCCGGATTGCCGGCTGGCTGCTTCGGATGGCAGTCGCAGCTGCCCGCCACCTCCGCATGCCATTCGACGAGGCGATGGCGCATCAAGCACTCGCCGAGGTTGCCGAGTTACGCGGCGAAACGGAGCGCGCAAGACAAGAGCGCATCCTGGCGCGCAGTCTATTCGAGCGCCTTGACGCGTTGTGGTACGTAACAACGTTTCGGACCGAGGTCGGAGAGCAGGAACAAGGGGAATGTGTATGAAGCGCAACCTAGGACTGTTGCTACTGGTGGGAACACTGAGCGTGGCCTGTTCCCAGACAGGGCAAGACCAGCCTACGATGGATATGGATGGCCCCAAGCTCAGCCTGATTGCCGGCGGACTCGGGAGACCGGGCAATGTGGGACTCGATCTTGAAGGAGACCTTCCGGCTGAGGCCAGCCTCGACGCAGAGCTCGGACTGGTTGAGCTTTCGTTGCTCGCGGGCCATGCGCAGCCGCGCGGGGACGCCGCCGATGCCTTGAGGTTGGTTGTTCATCGGCGAGGTAATAGACAGAACCGTGACAGCCCCTCAACAGCAACCGCACCATCTGGGGCTTGCAAGCACCGCATGGGTCCTGCCGACACCGCCGGGTCTTGCAAGCACCGCACGGGTCTTGCCGGCACCGCTGGGTCTTGCAGACACCGCGTGGGTCCTGCAAGCACCACAAGATGAATCGCACCGCGGCAGGGAAGAGGGAGTGAGTCAGGACCCGGCCTGGAAGGCGCGGACCTTTTCTTGCAGCCGCTGCTGCGAGGTGGCGATCATGGCGCGATAGAAGCCCTTCTCGACGTTCCACAGCGTCGACGGGTGATCTTCACCGTGGTCGACCAGATAGGGCAGCGTGGTCACCACGCGCAGCGAGCCGGCGCGCTCCAGGTAGCGGTCGATGGTGTTGGTCTGCTGATCGACGTTGCGCTCGTCCCACTGGCTGATCAGCGCCATGGCCTTGGCGCTGTAGAGGTTGAACACGGTGCTGGTCATGCGGTCCAGGGTGACGTAGGTCTCGCCCCCTTGCTGGGTGACGTCAAGCACCTGCGCGTCCGCGTGGACGTCGGCGATCAGGCCCACGAACACGTCCCACTGGCCCTGGTGGCGCAAGAGGTGGCTGCGGATGGTGCGCCAGCGCCGGTCGAAGTCATAGGGGAAGACCACGTCATCTTCACAGACCAGCACCAGCGGGTGCCGCTGCACCAGGCGCCCCAGCAGGTACTTGTAGCTGAGCCCGCAGCCAATCCAGGGCCTACGGTGCCGCAGCCCCTCGAAGAGGCGATACTCGGGGCGCTGCTTGGCCACGAAGGCGCGGCGCCGCTCCACGGTCTCCGAGAGCGTCAAACAATAGCTGGGGATCCCCCCGGCAGGCGTCGCGTCGCTGCCCTCCAGGTGGGTCCGCGTCATCAGCGATGAGGTGGGGATGAGCCCTTCGACGAACAGGAAGCGGCGGAACAGGTCGTCGAGGCCAGGGGTGGTGCGCAGGTACGCCTGGATCGCCGCGCGGCGCTCGCTGGCGACGGCTTCGTCATCGAGCAGGCGGCGCACCGCCGCGACCAGCGCCGTGGTATCGCCCAGGGGCACGAACTCCACCACGGGGCGGAACTCGTCATACTCGGTGCGGTTCGCCGCCTCCTCGCTGACCACGGGCACGCCGAGCGACAGGACCTCCGACAGGCGCGTGGTCTCCAGCAGTGCCCCCTCGTAGTAGTGTATGTTGACGATCACGCGCGCGGACCGCAGGACCTCGATGAGCTCCCGCCCGAACAGATTGGAGACGATGCGCACGTCGCAGTGCCGGCGCAGCGCCTTGAACATCTCCTGGCGGCGCGGGCTGCCGGTGTCGCCATAGAAGACCACGCCGCGGGTGCGCTCTACCGGGGCGAACGGGCGGTAGCCGAACTCGCCGACCAGGCGCTGGGGGTAATCGCGCGTGGGCAGGATCGGCACATAGAACAGGTGCTGGTACGGGACGTCCAGGCGCTGGAAGAACGCCAGGTTGTCGCGCGAGTAATCCAGCACCGCCCGGGCGGCGCTGAGCCGTGCCAGGTACGCCTCGGTGAACCAGCGCGGGCTGACGGTCTGCTCCATCTGGAATGCGTAATAGGACCTGGGCAGGGCGCCGTAGATCTGGGGGCACAGCACCAGGTAGTGCTGGCCCCGATCGGCGCGCGGGTCATAGTCAGATTCGATGCGGACCTGGAAGCGCTCCTCGCGCAGCACGTGGGCCAGGCAGTTGGCGACGTACTCCGTGTGCGGAGGCGACAGGATGGTGAACGCCCTGGGCCGGGCGGGCCCGGTCGCCTCTGCCAGCGGCCGCGCCCGCACCCGGCGCAGGGCGCCCGCGGCATCAGCGGCTAGGCCACGCCATCCCTTGAGCGCGGCGCGGCGGACGATCCGCAGCGGCCTGGTCACCTTCCATGACGTCGACATGCGCAGCAGGGCGAGCTCGCCCTTGTGCGACTTCAACATGGCGCGCAGGCACGCCGCCACATGCTCCTGCTCGGTCAGCGCCTGGCTGAGGACGCGGTTCTGCGCCTCCGCCTCGGCCAGGCGGCCGCGCAGCTCCTCGATGAGGGGACTGGCCTCGGAGGTCGCGCAGGCGTCTGCGCGGCTGCCGGGCTTGATCCCGTAGAAGTACAGCTCGCCGGTGATGTCATTGGTCGAGAAGTCGTACTCCGAGAAGAGAGCGGCGAAGCCCTCCATGTCTTGCGGCAGCGGCGCGTCAGCATGGGCCGTTCGGCGCGTCCCGAGCTCCGGCCGGCCCGCGGTGGTGAACAGGAACAGCCCGCCAGGGCGCAGCATGCGATACATGTCCCGCAGGGATTCTGCCAGGTGCTGGTCGTGCTCGAAGCACCCGGTCGATATGATCACATCGAAGGTGTCGTCCGGCAGCTGCCGCAGGTGCGCGGGCGGGACGATGTCCACGTTGCGGCCCGGTGCCACGTCGACGCCGAAGTAGCGGGCAGCGGCGAACAGGGATCGGTTGGATCGATTGGATCGATTGCTGTTGAGGGCTCCGATATCGAGGACCCGGACCTGGTCGAAGTACTCGGGGTGCTTGCGCTTGACGAACTGGCAGAACGCTGTTTGCTCAGGGTGCGCCATCGCCCGCGAACTTACCGCGGCTTGAGAACAGACGGCAAGCGTGGGCGGAGCGAAGCCCAGGGCTTCAAGGCAGCGATGGCCTGGGCGCAGGGGTTCGGTGTAGACTGCGGCTGCGATGGAGAACCGGATGGTCACGATCCTGTGCGGCGGCCCCGGGCTGGGGTTCTATGTGCCCGGCGCCATCCTCGCGCGGCGCCTCCGCGGGCGCCGGCCCACGGAGCTGACGGTGATCGAGGGCCTGCTGCCGCCGGAGAAGCAGGAGCGCGTCCGGCGCTCGCGCCAGGGGTTCCACAAGGACTTCCGCTTCGCCCTGATGGCCCAGCGCCTGGCCCGGGACATCAGCGGCGAACTCGAGCCCGCTCTGGTGGAGGAGCTGCTCCTGCGCTGGCAGGCCGAGCGGCGCCGCGAGTTCGTGGTCTTTTCCGGGTTCTGGGCCGGCGTGGTCACGCGCTACATCCGCGGCCACGCCGAAGTCCCCGTCCGCGCCGACTTCTGCCACGTCGACTCCGCGGTCTCGCCGTCGTGGGGGCTCACCAGCGAGCGCCCGCCCGGCGTGGCGGATGTCTGGTTCCTGCGCTGGGAGGAGCGCCGCCTGTGCTATCGGCTCGATGTGACCGGCGCCGCGCCGGTGCCGTGGGCGCAGCGCAACGGGCGCTTCCTGGTCCACGGCGGCGGCTGGGGCGTCGGCACCTACCGCGAACGGGCGCGGGAACTGGAGCCGTTCCGCCTTCCGCTGGACCTTTTGTACTACGAGCGCGCCCAGGCCGCCGGGCCGGAGGCCGACGCCCGGCGCTTCCTCCTCGACCCCGCGTGGTTCCCCTTCGTGCCCGGCGCGGGCCTGTTCCCACCGCTGGCGATGGTCGCTGCGGACGGGACCGTGTACCCGCTGTCCGACGCCTGTGGCCCTCCCCTCTTCGAGCTGACCCGAGACGCCGCGGCGATCATCAGCAAGCCTGGCGGGGGGACCCTGATCGACTCGCTGGCCGCCGCGACCCCGCTCGTCCTGCTGGAGCCCTGCGGGGAGTATGAGCGGAAGAACGGCCTGCTGTGGCAGCAGCTGGGGTTCGCGGTGCCCTTCGCCGCGTGGATCGAGTCCGGCTGCTCGCGGGAGCTGCTGCGGCCCCTGCACGAGAACCTGCTGGCGGCGCGCACGCAGGTCCCCGACTACGCCGAGCACCTGTGCGAAAGTGGAGCGCGTTCATGAAGACCCCGGCGCCTCGCTGGATCTGCCTGCAGCTCGTGCAGGACTGTAACCTGCGCTGCCGCATGTGCTACGAATGGGGCACGACGGGGGTCCACAAGACCGCCATCCGGCCCAGGGAGCTGGCGTTTGATGTCGTCGCGCGGATCATCGACGAGGTGGCCGCCTACCGGCCGCACTTCGATCTGTTCGGCGGAGAACCGCTGCTCTACCCGCGCATCGCAGAGGTGGTCAGGCTGATCAAGGAGCGCGGCTGCTCCCTCGACATCGCGACCAATGGCACGCGCCTGGGCGCGCTCGCCGATGAGCTGGTGGACGCGGCGGTGGATCGAGTGTGGGTCTCGATCGATGGGCCGGAGCCGATTAACGATCACCAGCGCGGCCGGGGGACCTTCCAGTCCGTGCTCGGCGGTCTTGCGGCGCTGCGGGCGAGTCGCGCACGCCGCCCCGGCGGGCGCCCCCAGGTGGGCGTCACTTACGTGGTGACCCCGCTCAACCACCACGCGATCGCCGAGACATTCCTGACGGCGCTCGAGCCCCGCTGGCTGGACCTGATCAGCATAGAGTACCAGTCCTTCCTGACCGCGGGGCAGCTCCAGGGCTATGATCAGCTCCTCCGCGAGCGCTTCCACACCCGCACCGGGGTGCGCTTCGCCGCGGGGCTGCTGCGCGACCCCGCGGAGTTCGCCGGCATCGACACGGCCGCCGTCGCCCGCCAGATCGCCGAGGTGCGCGGCGTCTACGAGGCGGCAGGGCGGCGGGTGCTCACCCGGCCGCGGGTCACCACCGCGGAGAACGGCGCGGCGTACTTCGCGGGCCGGTTCGAGGAGATGGCCGACTATCACCCGCGCTGCGTCTTCCCCTGGCTCTACGCGGAGGTCGCGGCCAGCGGCGACGTCACCCCCTGCCACAGCTTCTACGATCTGACGTTCGGAAACGTCAACCAGCATCCGCTGCTGGAGATCTGGCGCTCGGAGCGCTTCGAGGCCGCGCGCCGCTTCTTCAAGGGCAGCCTGTCACCGGTGTGCCAGGCGTGCTGCCTGTATCACACCGCGGCGGAAGGCCCGCCGGGCGCGGACAGGCCGTGAAGGTAGAGCTGGACGCACTTGGAGCAGATGGGCATCAGGCCGCAGGCGAACTCTGACCGGGCCCGCGTCGCGGCGGGGCCGCGCCACACCTCGGCCACGGACTCCGGCCGGGCCTCCAGCCGGCCGATGGTGAACTCGGGGAACAGCTTGCAGGTGGTGACGCCGCCATCGGCGAGCACGTTCATGCGTGTGGCGACGGAGGTGCAGCGGCTCCGCCCCTGGCCAGGCCGGTCCGAGCCGCGCAGGAAGCCCTCGACCTCGTCGGCCTCCAGCGCAGGCTGGAAGCGCACGCGGATGCGCCAGTCGCGCCGGGCGATGCGTTGCATCTGCTGCACCAGCTCACCGCTGCGCGCGGCGTCGACGTGGAACTGGTAAGAGTGCCAGCTCGGCGGCCGCCCCGAGAGCAGCTCCGGGCGCTGCTCGCGCAGCCAGGCGAAGCGCTCGGCAAAGAAGGCGTCCATGCGCTGCGCCATCGGCGGCGGGATGTACCACGGGAAGACCAGGTACAGGGTGTTGATGCGCCGCTGCTCCAGGAACTCGGCGAAGTCCAGCAGCCGCGGGATCAGCGCCTCCGACAGGATGGCGCTGACCGAGACCTCGCCGCGGTAGCTGCCGCGCCGCTTGAGATCGAGCAGGAGATCGATGCTACGCAGGATGCGGGCGTGGGTGCCAGGACCGCGGATGGCGTCGTTCTCGGGCGCGAAGCCGTCCAGGCTGATCAGCGCGACGAGATCCTGGGAGATGCGCAGGATCGAGTCGAGCTTGTTCTCCAGGCCGATGCCGTTGGTACACAGCACGGTCCAGCGCGGGTCGTCTGCCAGGAGCGCAGCCAGCCGGTCCCAGTGGCGGTACACCAGCGGCTCTCCGCCCCACAGGTAGAGCTTCGAGCGCGCCGGCCGCGTCGCCGCGAAGATCTGCTCGACGACGGCGATGTCCAGCTCGTCACGCTGGTTGAGAAGCGGCAGGTGGTGGTGGTGGCCGGTCTCGTTCCACTGGTAGCAGTGGGCGCAGCGCAGGTTGCAGCGGTTGGTGAGCTGCAGGCCGACCTCTTCGGGCAGGGCGGGTGCGTAGGCCGGGTCTTCGCGCAGCCCGCGCCGGGTCCGCGCCAGGCTGCGGACCCTCTCGCCGAGCCGGGACAGGGAGCGGTCGTCCCACGGGACCGCGGGAGGGGCCTCTGGCGGTGGGGCCTCTGGCAGTGGATCGGAGAGCCGGAAGCCGAGCGTGGCGAGCACCGCCGCGGCCCGCGCGAGCAGCCCCGCGATCTCTTCCGCGCGGCGATGAAGGACGCAGACGAAGAGCCGGCCGACCCGCGCGCCGGCGCCGGGGCCGGCCGGCTCACCTGCGAAGGGGAGCGTGCGCGCCGTCAGCAGCACCAGGCCGGTGGGCCGATCCGGCCGCGCTAGCAGCCCATCCTCGTCGAGCCGGGCGACCAGGGTGGCGAACGGGAGCGAGGTGGCGGCGGCGACGCGGATCGCGGTGAGGTAGCTGCGCGATCCCAGCGCCGCCGCGCGTTGATCGAGCCGGCGGTTGAGCATCCCCAGCGAGCCGCGGGCGTTGATTTCGCCCAGCGGGATGAGCGTGCCGTCTTCCAGGACCATGCCATCGATGCCCAGGGGCCCGAAGTAGCCCTCCTCTGCCACCGCCCGCGCCGCCGCCAGCACCGCGTGCGTGTGGCCGCGCTCGCGCAAGAGGCGCAGCTCCTCTGCGGGCAGCGGGCACGAGGCGGCATACGCGAAACCGCGGTTGACCAGGCCCTCGACCGAGTCGAGGTGGACCTGCCCGTCAGGCTCGATGTGGAGCTGGGCCGAGAAGTCCAGCCGCCTGCGCAGGAACGGCTCGACGATGAACTGCACCGTCAAGCCGCGCTGGGCCTGGCTGCGGAGGGCGCTGATCAGCCGCCCCAGGCGCCCCGCGCTCTCGACGAGCATCGTGCCACGCCCGGAGACCCCCAGGGGCTCCTTGATCACCACGGCGCCAGCGCTCGCCAGCAGCTCGGCGCCGGCGGCAGCGAGCTGCTCGGCGTCCTGCACCAGGAGAGCGCGGCCGGGCAGGCGCAGCCGCTGGCGCAGCGCCGTGGAGAACACCTTGGAGTTCACGCGCTGCACCACGGCCAGCGGTGGCAAGGGCTGCTGCACGCCGAGATCCTGCCACAGTGACGCGACCTCCGCGGTCACGGCCCAGGGGACCAGGTGGTGGCCCGGCGCCAGCGCGGCGAGCGACTGGCGCAGGCCCGCGGACGGGGGAGCGAGGGCCGACAGGCCCAGCCCGCGCAGGTGCTCCCGGTGCTCGGGGAGCAGCGCCCGGCGGGTGACGAGCACGTCGCCGCGATCCGGATCGCACAGCGCCATCAGCAGCTCGTCCATGGCGGCGATCGAGCAATCGGGGAGGGGTGACGGCAGCGCCGGCAGCCGCGCCTGCTGGGGGTCGTCCCAGGAGCGCTCGGCGTCGAAGGCCCCGAAGTACACGCTGCGCTGCGTCGCTCGCTCCATGGTTCACCGCCCGAGGAAGTCCAGCAGGTCCTGCACCCGGCGCAGGTAGCTGAACTCGAAGTTTTCCAGGTCCAGCTCGGTGCCCATCTCGTCCTCCAGGCGCAGCATGAACTCGGTCAGCTCCAGCGAATCCAGACCCACCTCATCGAGCAGGTCGGTGTTCCTGTGGATGCGCGCGCGCAGCGCCGGGTCCCGCTTGATATCCGAGAGGACTCGCACGACCGTCTCCAGGGCGGGCTGCATGGGGCGACCCTACCACGCCGCCCCGCTCCCATAAAGAGCGCGGAGATGCGCGGTGAGGATCTGCAGGGTGCGGCGCTGCGATTCGGCCGAGGAGAAGGTATGGGTCGCATTGCGGACGACGGCGAGGTGGACCCCCGGCAGGCCTCCCGGCCGGCGCAGCGACCGGCCCAGGTGCAGCTCCAGCGACTCGCGGCCGACATCGTCCTCGGCAAACACGAGCAGCAGTTCTGTCCGCCGCTGACACAGGCGGCGGACGTCCGCCGCCACGTCGACCGGCGTGGCCCGCCCGCGCAGCCGCTGCAGCGCCCGCCGTGCGACCGCCCTGGCCTTGGCGGCCATCACGCGGGCGCCCTGGCGGAGCTGTGGCCGCTGCCAGAGGAGCGTGCGCAGGTATCGGCGCGCCGCGAAGTCCTCGGCCGAGTAGGTGCAGTCGGCGCGGTGATCGAAATAGAACTCGGCCGTATTGAGCATGATCAACCCCACCACCCGGGGGTCCAGCAGCCCTGCCTGGAAGGCGACAGTGGCCCCGGAGCACAGGCCGGCGAGGATGAAACGCCCGCTGCCTGGTCCGTGGCGCGTGGCCAGCATGCTCATCGCCGCGCGGACGCAGTGCAGGGCGTCTTCGGGATACATCAGGTTTTCGATGCACCCTGGCGTGGTCTGGCTGTCGCCCAGGCCGGAGAGGTCGAAGCGCAGGACCCGGTGCCCGAGCTGCGCCAGCTGGCGGGCCAGCGACACGTACCAGCGGTTCGGGCCGACATGATGAATGCAGCCTGCGTTGAGGAGGAGGATCGGCGGCAGCGCGGGCCGGGCCGCAGCGGGAGGCGGCTCGGTGAGGATGCCGAAGAGCCGCTCATCGGGGCCGAAGCGCACCGCCTCCTCGCGGAGCGGCGTGTGCCCGACGCGCTCCTCCAGGCGGGGTGGGAGGACGGCCCGCAGGGATGCTCGCGGCGGATGGACCTCTTTTAGGAAGGCCACGGCGGCGTCGATGACCAGGCCCGGGATGGTGTTCAGGTGGGGCTCGGTCAGCAGGCAGAAGCTGTCCGGCAGGTGGCGTTGGCGGACGGCAGCGCCCAGCGCGCCGAGGTGGAGCGCCAGGCGCGGAGCGACGGGGCGTTGTCCCGTGGAGATGATCAGCACGTGTGGTGCGGGCGCGCGCGCCAGCGACAGCAGGTCGAGCGCGGCCAGATCGCCCTGCGTGGCGGCGGTCAGCATGAAGCCGGCCGCATCCAGGGCGCCCCCAGCCTCTGAACCCTGGGCCATGTGTGCGAAGACCCGCATCTCGCGGACGAAGGAGCGCCCGTTGAGGCAAGGGTCCCACAACACCAGGCTCCCGGCGCCTCCCCGCTGCGCGGCCTCGACGGCGGACATCGTGGCGCCGATGCGGAGCCCGAAGAAGCTGATCTCGCTGACGCCGCTGCGCCGCCGCAATTCGTCTGCCGCCGCCTGCAGGTCCGCTCGCCAGGTGTTCACGCGCTCCGGCTCGCGCTCATCGCCGGCGGAGTCTCCGGTGCCGTGGTAGTCGAAGCGCAGCACCGGGAAGCCCGCCGCGGCGAGCCGCAGGGCGATGTGGCGGAGGGCGCGGTGGCCCAGGATCAACTCGATGCCCAGCGAGGGGCACAAGACGACGCCGCAGGATCGCACGGCTGGGCCGCCCGGGGGATGGTACCAGCCGAAGATCGCTCCTTTGGAGCCAGCGAAGTACAGCGGCGCAGACGACATAGGTCGGCTAGTCCTTCCTGATGAGGAGCCCGATGCCCATGCAGGAGCGCCCCACGGAGGGGTACTGTTCCACATATTCTCGGCAGGAGAAGCCTGGTAGCGCCTTCAGCTCGTTCCACACCGTGCGCAAGCCCGGCACGCCATCATGAGCGATGTCATGGACCGCGATGACACGGGCGCAGTCCAGGGCCGCGGCGATCTCCTGGCGACGTGCGGACTCTTCGTGGAAGCTATCGATAAAGACCAGGTCGATGCGGCCCAGTGCCGCGAGGAGCCTCCGGTATTCGTCGCTCTGGCTGTTGACGCGGACAAAGCGCGCCCGCGGGTTCAAGCGCCCATAGTCCGCCATGGATGGGCACGGGAGGAGGTCGACGCCGAGGGCGAGGTCGAGCGGGCGGAACCGCTCCAGGTACTCCGCCGTGGCGATGAAGGTCCCCCCGTGACGGACCCCGACCTCCACGTAGGAACCGATCTGCATGCGGCTGAGGTCAATCAGATAGCGGCTGAACTGCACCGGGTACTGCCAGATGCGCAGTCCTTGCCCGGCGTACCGATGGAGTTCCTGCGGAAACTCGTCGAGGCCTTCGTCGTTCAGGCCGAGGTCCTGGATCAGCGTGGTGACGTGCTGAACATCCTGGAGCCGCTCCCGCTCGATGCCACGGATCAGCGCGACGCGGTCGAGGTCGAGGGGTAGCGCTCGCAAGGTCCTGAGCATCTTCCACCCCGCCACCGTGGCCTGAAGGCGGGCGATGCGGTCTTCGGTGCGATCCATGCCGCATGATAGCCCGGCTTCCAGCTCATGGTGCGGCTGCCAGGAACAACTTACCCGCCCTACACCCGCGTGATGAAGCGATTCTGAATCGTGAGACTATCGCGTTGGGGCCGATCACGCGACAGGCGGCCCAGGCGGACTATTGGATGGACAGGCGCCTGTTCGTCTCACCGAGGCGGGCGGCCGGCTCGGCAAGAGCGAGGAGGTGTGGACCGGCACCACGATCGGTGGCGTCGCCGCCGACGAGACCTGCCAGGGCTGGAGCGAGACGCGGGCCATGTTCATGGGCCTCGTCGGCAGCGTCGGCTCCGCGGACAGGCCCGCTGAGGGCATCCCTCAACCGGCAGGTGCGTGGCCGAGGCTGGACAGGGGCACGGCCACGTGCAGGACCAGGTCGGCGGAGAGGTGCGCGATCATCGCCGCCTCCAGGCCGCGGCGCCAGAACAGCCAGCCGCAGACCGTGCCCACGAGCCCGTTGAGCACCAGCGTGCGCGCCAGAAACAGCGGGGTGATGGGCAAAAGGGCCGCCGCCGCGGGCAGGTGCCCGGCGCCGAAGATCAGGGCCGCGAGCAGGATAAGGGTAGGATGAATAAACGTGCGATCCGACCAGGGCGTCGCCAAGTAGCCGGGGTGCGATCCAAGAAGGCTGGGGCTGTTCAGGCGGCGATCGGGCCGGCAACCGAGCCGGGGCTGTGGTTTGCAGGCGGAGATGCCCGAGGATCTTCTGCGCGATCGTCTCGTCTGAGATCAGGGCGCAGAGCTTCCGCCTGCCAGAACAACGATCGCAACGGAGCACGTCCAGGGCGAAGGTGCGTTTGAGCAGGGTCGCCCAGTCGAGGCGATACCGTGGGCGGGTTGTATTGCAGTCGTTGGGCAATGCCTGTGCGGAGGGCGGCGGCCCGAACGGCTCGACCGGAGATGGAGCCAGCGACGCAGAGGATTGTGGCGGTGGAGTGGCTGGCTTCGGCCCAGAAGATCGAAGTCGCCTCGGGAGCGTGAAAACCCATTGGCGCACCGGGACCGAGGGTAAAACATAGTCTCGAAGATGAGCAGCGGTACCGGCCATGCGTCGGGCGCAGCAGGAAGGGCATACGCCGCGATTCTTGCACGAGAAGGCGACGAGCAACTCGTCGCGGCAAGCGGGACAGCGGACGCGGGCGAAGCCATGGCGGAGGATGCCGCAGCGCAGGTAGCGCGAAAATTCCTCGGAGATGAAGGCGGGCAGCTCGCCGCTGGGATAGCGATCGGCGGCTTCAGCAAGGAATGTGGCCAGATTCTCGCGGACGATGCGGTGGAGCAACGTCCGCTCGGGCTCTCGCCGCTGGTAGCGAAACCTCGAACTGGCTGGGCAGTCCGCGGCCGGCGGATCGGATACCAAAGCGAGCACCGGGTCGTGCCCATCACTTCCCATGCC
>DAOMZC010000084.1:0-13151 GCA_035437965.1 Pseudomonadota bacterium | reverse complement strand
ACATGTGAATCGGCAGTTTCTCGACGGAAAGCAAGCGTGGTTTGCAGACACCGGGACCTGAAGCCCGATAAGGTACGGCAAGAGTGAGATGTCGAGCGAATCGTTCTTCGCTGGGACAAAGTGCTGGCAAGTCGCGACGTTCGGTGCGGAACGACGCCGGCCGCAGCGTAACCAGCGGCAGCCGCGCGGGCAGCGCTGCTGGCCGTTCGGTTGCTGATGACCTAAGGTGCAAGGGCTTCCGCGAGTTTTGGAGGTCGCGTGCCAGAGGTCAACGATTCCCTGAGGTTGCCCGTGTCGGGCGGAGAGCCGGCGCGACCTCTGCGCTGCGTCATCGCCCGGCTCCTGGCCTTGCTGTGCCTTCTCACCAGCGCGACGGCGGGCGCGCGCCCGAGCTACGACCTCACCGTGCGCGTGGACGTGGACCGGCGCAGCCTCAGCGGGCATGCGCGCATCACCTTCACCAATGACAGCAAGAGCGCGCTCCCCCAAGTCCTTCTGTGGCGCTACCCCGACCGCTTCGCCGTCCGCCCGGCCGCGCTCAACGACTTCAATCGCTACTGGATCTATCCCTACCGCTTCAACCCCGCCAGCCTCACCGTGGACGCCGCGCGCGTCGCCGGACAGCCGGTCGCCGTCACCCTGCAGGATCACCCCCGGGCCGGCCCGCGCACCCTCCTGCAGGTGACGCTGCCGCAGGCCCTGCCGCCCGGCGCGAGCGTCGAGATCGACCTCGACTACCGCATCCATCTGCCGGATCGCTACGGCGTCTTCGGCTGCTTCCGTCACGCCTGCGTCCTCGGCGGGGGCTTCTACCCCATGCTGCCGCACCTCGGCCCGGCAGGCTTTGACCTGAGCGCGCCGCCGGCCCGCGCCGACTTCGCGCTCGCCTTGACCACGCCCGAGCGCAGCGATGTCATCGTCCAGGGCGAGCTCGCGACCCTCGCTGCCGGCGACACGCACCGCAGCGCGATCCGCAACGCACGCGCCCTCACCCTTGCAGTGCGGCGCCCGGCATTCCGTACCGAGTCGCTCACGCACCGCGGCGTGCGCGTCCTGTACCACCTCTTCGGACCGCGGCCGGTGCGCACACCCGCGGGCTTCGTAGTGCCCTACTGGCCCGCCGACCGCCCCGGTCGCGTGCTGGCCACCGCCCGCGCCGCGCTCGACCTGCTGGCGGAGCTCGGCCTGCCGCTGCCGACCGGCCAGGACATCCACCTTTTCGAGGGCGCGCTGCGCACCGAGGTGGCGCTGGCCCTGCCCGGGGCAGTGCTGGTCTCGGATCGCATCTTCGACCTGTTCCCGCTCGGCTCCCTGCTGGCCGCGCATGAGAACGCGCTCGCCCGCGCCATCTTCACCGACTACGCAGAGCGCCTGCTGGCCGACCACGAGCGCCCGCCCGACGAAGGCTGGGCGCCCGAGGTCGCGGCCAGCTTCCTCCTGGATCGCTACGCCCGCCGCGCGAGCCAGGCCAGCGTGGGCAAGGACGTCTCCAAGGTGGGCTTCCTGCCCGAGGCCGACAAGATTCTGTACGCGCCGCAGGTGCCGTTCGCTACTACGTACTTCTACACGCTCTCCGATCCCGATCCGATGCGCGACGGCCTCGCGCAGTTCGGTAACGACTTGCCGCGCGGGCGGCTGGTCTACGCCAAGCTGCTCGACCTGCTGGGCGATGAGGCGATGGAGCGGCTCGTGCGGCAGCAGCTCGCGGGAGCGCCCGTGCGCGACGCCGCCGAGGCGGTGCACGGCGGCCCGCTGGCGTGGTTCTTCGCGCAGTGGCTCGGCCCCTACCCCAAGGTCGACTACCGCATCCGCGAGCTGCGTCGCAGCCAGCAGAGGGACCGCTACCAGGTCGAGCTGGTCGTCGACAAGCGCGGCCCGCAGCCGCCCATCGAGCCGGTCGAGGTGCAGGTGCGCGACGCCAAGGGCCGCTTGCAGTCGCAGGTCTGGGACGGCCGCGGCACCGAGCACCGCTACAGCTTCGCCAGCGCCCACCCGATTCGCCTGATCCTCCTGGACCCGCGCGGACGCCTGGTCGAGGACGTGCTGGGCAGCCGCGAGGACCTGAAGTTCGGCGAGCGCCTGCCGCCGCGCTGGAAGGCGCTGCTCGGCGACATCGAGGCCGCTTTCGGCGCCGGCAACGTCAACCTCGGCGTCGAGATGAACCTGTCGCGCGTGCGCGATGTCCGCAACTCGCTGCGCCTGGGCGTCCTGCACGACCAGCTCAACACCTTCTCGGTGTCCGGCCAGTACACGCGCTGGTTTGGACCCAAGGTCACACCCGCGCGCCTGGCGTGGAGCCTGAGCACCGGTCTGCAGGCGGCGCGCGTGCCGAGCCTCGGGCAGACCGGCGTGGAGAACATCCCCGGCCAGGCGCTCACCTTCAGCGTCAACCTGGGCTGGGACGATCGGCTCTACCTGTGGGAGCCGCTGCGCGCGCGCACCCTGAACCTGGGGCTCAGCTACACCGTCACCATCCTGGACAACGCCGCCGTGTTCAGCCGCGGCAACGCCACCGCCTCGTGGGAGTCGATCGTCCCGCTGGCCGATGGCCACGGCCTGGCGCTGCTGCTCGGCGGCGGCGTCACGTTCGGCAACATCGCCACCGCGCAGCAGCTCGTCAGCGCGGGCGGGCCCGCGGCCCTGCGCGGCTTTGCCCAGAGCGATCTCCTGGGACGGCTGAGCCTCATCGGCCGCGCCGAGTACCGCCACGTCTTCACCCACACGCTCAACGTCAACGTCGTCTCCTCCTACTACCTGCGCGGGATCAGCGGCGCGCTGTTCGCCGAGGCCGGGCTGGTCAGCGCCTGCCAGTCCTATACGGTCGACAGGAACAGCCCGGCCGTGGACGTGGGCTACGCCGTCAACTTCATCGGCGACTGGTTCGGGCTGTCCCCCAACCAGTTCGGGATCGGTGTGGCCGTTCCGCTCTTACGCCCGCAGCGCGACTGCCTGGGAGCGACCGCGGCCCCCGGAGGCTCTCCGGTGGTGCTGGTCCTCAACTTTGGTCCGCCATGGTGAGCGCGCGCTATCAGTATTTGCTGCTGGTCACCCTGCTCTGGGCCGGCTCCGTCCACGCCGAGCCGGTCTGCGCGGGAGACGGCGTTCTGTACGACTGGGAGACCGGCCAGCCGTTCGTCGGAACCATCGCGGTGTCCACGCTCCTTAGCGCCCGCGTCCTTCCCTACCGCGGCGCCGACCTGGCCCTGCGCCGCGGCGATCCCGGCGACGCCAGAACCTCCCTGTCACCGGGCACGGCGCGGCTGGCAGTATGCGGGCGGCTGCAGCTGCGCCGCGGCGAGCTGCGCTACCACCTGGCCTACGCCCCTTATGACGTCGTCGAGGCCGCGCATGCCGACGCCGCGCCCTATGGCCGCATCCTCGCCGCCGAAGTGGGCTATCCCCTGTGGCGCTGGCTGGCCATCTACGCCGGCATCCGCAGAGTCGCCTTCTCTTTCGGCCACGACGAACCGGAGCAGTCCCTGGCGCTGCCGCTGCGCCCCTACCTGTCAAGCTCCCTGGCGCCGGACCGCCGCCTGGGCCTGACCCTCGACAACAACTGGGGGCCGGCGCGCGTGATCGTCGGCCTGTACGAGAGCGCCCGCACCTTCGCCGCCTACCCGCAGAGCACCATCGTTGTGACGGCGCGCGGCGCCCTGGAGCCGCTCGGTCCGGTCGGTCGCTCGATCTCCACGCTGGCCGACGACTCCTACTGGCGCCGGCGCGCCCGCTTCGCCTTCAACTTGTCGATGCTGCTGGACTGGGCGCCGCGCGGGGACCTGCCCCTGGGGTTCGTCATCGGCGGGGACCTCCCCTTCAAGTACGGACCTCTCGGCCTGGTAGTCGAGTACCTGTATGCGCGCAGCGCCCCCTTCGAGGACCCATCGGTGCCTCCCGGGCTGCGCGCGGACCGCCAGGGCCTGTGGGCGCAGGCCGCGCTGATGGTGCTGCGGCCCTACCTCGAGCTGGAGGGGCGCTACGAGTGGTTCGACGTACCGGCGGACGAGCGGCAGCGCTTCCACGCCCTGACCGCGGGCCTCAGCGGCTATGTGCTGAGCGATCGGATAAAGGCCCAGGCGGCGTACGGCCGCAAGTTCCACTACGCCGGTCCGGCGCTCCGTGATGACTATCTATTGTTGCTGCTACAGATTGTCGATTAGCGGACCGCGCTCGGGAACTACTTTGCTGCGCGGGCTGGATGAGGACGGGCGGGCGGCGGCGGGAGGCGGAGGCTTTAGCAGAGAGCCCGGCAGGACTCGCCGGGCTTTCGGACTACAGAGTCTGGACAGTGACCTGGCAGGTGGCCATGGGGCGGCCGGTGAAGGTGCCGATCGAGCAGTCCACCTTCTTGGCCTTGTAGACGGTGTGCCCGCTCTGCCGCTGGCCCGCGATGCTGGCGCCCTTGAGCGAGCTCACAATCGCCTTGGCCTTGGCGGTGCCAGCCTGGATGGACCGCCCATCACCAATCATGCTGCACGAGGAGCTCGTCGTGCCGAGCGAGCAGGACAGGCTCTTGACGACCAGGAACGAGGCATCGGGAACCACCTCCAGGGTCGCGCCGGCCGCCTGCAGGGAGGCGATGAGCTCCGCCGCCTGGGGGTCGGCCACGTCGACGATGGTGTCGCGCTTGCGGGCCGCCGAGGTGGTCAGCTCGGCCGACTCCTCCTCCAGGGCCGCCACCTGCTCAGCCTCCACTTCTTCCGGAGTGCCACAGCCCGCGGCGAACAGCAGGGACAACGACAGACCAGCGAAAACGTTGCGGAGGATGGTGTTCATGGGATGTGCCTCTGTGCCTTTGTGATTTGAGCAGAGCCCCGTGGGCCCGCTGCAGTTAGTTCGTAGACTTGGCTCTGGCTTAATCACGCGCCGTGCCAAGGGCCCCGGACCCCCCGTCAAGCTCCGCAAGAAAAGCTCATCTCCGTCGGTACCAGGGCCCAGGCCGGGCGTCGCAAGCAGCGCGGCGCCGGCACCTCACGAACAAACTTCGGCAAAATGCCGAAATTGTCGTGACTCGCTGAGATCACTGGCATTTTCTGCAGCCGCTCGATCAGCTCTGCACCTACCCAGGCGGCGCGGCTGCCCTCCCCTCCCTCCTGCGCGCACCCAGCGAGGCGCCGCCGCGCCAGCCGTTCCGCTCCCGTTTCCCGACCACGCCGGCAGCGCAGCTGAGCCCCGGCTACGGTCCGGCCGGACCTCAAGCCCGATAAGGTACGGCAAGAGTGAGATGTCGAGCGAATCGTTCTTCGCTGGGACAAAGTGCTGGCAAGTCGCGACGTTCGGTGCGGAACGACGCCGGCCGCAGCGTAACCAGCGGCAGCCGCGCGGGCAGCGCTGCTGGCCGTTCGGTTGCTGATGACCTAAGGTGCAAGGGCTTCCGCGAGTTTTGGAGGTCGCGTGCCAGAGGTCAACGATTCCCTGAGGTTGCCCGTGTCGGGCGGAGAGCCGGCGCGACCTCTGCGCTGCGTCATCGCCCGGCTCCTGGCCTTGCTGTGCCTTCTCACCAGCGCGACGGCGGGCGCGCGCCCGAGCTACGACCTCACCGTGCGCGTGGACGTGGACCGGCGCAGCCTCAGCGGGCATGCGCGCATCACCTTCACCAATGACAGCAAGAGCGCGCTCCCCCAAGTCCTTCTGTGGCGCTACCCCGACCGCTTCGCCGTCCGCCCGGCCGCGCTCAACGACTTCAATCGCTACTGGATCTATCCCTACCGCTTCAACCCCGCCAGCCTCACCGTGGACGCCGCGCGCGTCGCCGGACAGCCGGTCGCCGTCACCCTGCAGGATCACCCCCGGGCCGGCCCGCGCACCCTCCTGCAGGTGACGCTGCCGCAGGCCCTGCCGCCCGGCGCGAGCGTCGAGATCGACCTCGACTACCGCATCCATCTGCCGGATCGCTACGGCGTCTTCGGCTGCTTCCGTCACGCCTGCGTCCTCGGCGGGGGCTTCTACCCCATGCTGCCGCACCTCGGCCCGGCAGGCTTTGACCTGAGCGCGCCGCCGGCCCGCGCCGACTTCGCGCTCGCCTTGACCACGCCCGAGCGCAGCGATGTCATCGTCCAGGGCGAGCTCGCGACCCTCGCTGCCGGCGACACGCACCGCAGCGCGATCCGCAACGCACGCGCCCTCACCCTTGCAGTGCGGCGCCCGGCATTCCGTACCGAGTCGCTCACGCACCGCGGCGTGCGCGTCCTGTACCACCTCTTCGGACCGCGGCCGGTGCGCACACCCGCGGGCTTCGTAGTGCCCTACTGGCCCGCCGACCGCCCCGGTCGCGTGCTGGCCACCGCCCGCGCCGCGCTCGACCTGCTGGCGGAGCTCGGCCTGCCGCTGCCGACCGGCCAGGACATCCACCTTTTCGAGGGCGCGCTGCGCACCGAGGTGGCGCTGGCCCTGCCCGGGGCAGTGCTGGTCTCGGATCGCATCTTCGACCTGTTCCCGCTCGGCTCCCTGCTGGCCGCGCATGAGAACGCGCTCGCCCGCGCCATCTTCACCGACTACGCAGAGCGCCTGCTGGCCGACCACGAGCGCCCGCCCGACGAAGGCTGGGCGCCCGAGGTCGCGGCCAGCTTCCTCCTGGATCGCTACGCCCGCCGCGCGAGCCAGGCCAGCGTGGGCAAGGACGTCTCCAAGGTGGGCTTCCTGCCCGAGGCCGACAAGATTCTGTACGCGCCGCAGGTGCCGTTCGCTACTACGTACTTCTACACGCTCTCCGATCCCGATCCGATGCGCGACGGCCTCGCGCAGTTCGGTAACGACTTGCCGCGCGGGCGGCTGGTCTACGCCAAGCTGCTCGACCTGCTGGGCGATGAGGCGATGGAGCGGCTCGTGCGGCAGCAGCTCGCGGGAGCGCCCGTGCGCGACGCCGCCGAGGCGGTGCACGGCGGCCCGCTGGCGTGGTTCTTCGCGCAGTGGCTCGGCCCCTACCCCAAGGTCGACTACCGCATCCGCGAGCTGCGTCGCAGCCAGCAGAGGGACCGCTACCAGGTCGAGCTGGTCGTCGACAAGCGCGGCCCGCAGCCGCCCATCGAGCCGGTCGAGGTGCAGGTGCGCGACGCCAAGGGCCGCTTGCAGTCGCAGGTCTGGGACGGCCGCGGCACCGAGCACCGCTACAGCTTCGCCAGCGCCCACCCGATTCGCCTGATCCTCCTGGACCCGCGCGGACGCCTGGTCGAGGACGTGCTGGGCAGCCGCGAGGACCTGAAGTTCGGCGAGCGCCTGCCGCCGCGCTGGAAGGCGCTGCTCGGCGACATCGAGGCCGCTTTCGGCGCCGGCAACGTCAACCTCGGCGTCGAGATGAACCTGTCGCGCGTGCGCGATGTCCGCAACTCGCTGCGCCTGGGCGTCCTGCACGACCAGCTCAACACCTTCTCGGTGTCCGGCCAGTACACGCGCTGGTTTGGACCCAAGGTCACACCCGCGCGCCTGGCGTGGAGCCTGAGCACCGGTCTGCAGGCGGCGCGCGTGCCGAGCCTCGGGCAGACCGGCGTGGAGAACATCCCCGGCCAGGCGCTCACCTTCAGCGTCAACCTGGGCTGGGACGATCGGCTCTACCTGTGGGAGCCGCTGCGCGCGCGCACCCTGAACCTGGGGCTCAGCTACACCGTCACCATCCTGGACAACGCCGCCGTGTTCAGCCGCGGCAACGCCACCGCCTCGTGGGAGTCGATCGTCCCGCTGGCCGATGGCCACGGCCTGGCGCTGCTGCTCGGCGGCGGCGTCACGTTCGGCAACATCGCCACCGCGCAGCAGCTCGTCAGCGCGGGCGGGCCCGCGGCCCTGCGCGGCTTTGCCCAGAGCGATCTCCTGGGACGGCTGAGCCTCATCGGCCGCGCCGAGTACCGCCACGTCTTCACCCACACGCTCAACGTCAACGTCGTCTCCTCCTACTACCTGCGCGGGATCAGCGGCGCGCTGTTCGCCGAGGCCGGGCTGGTCAGCGCCTGCCAGTCCTATACGGTCGACAGGAACAGCCCGGCCGTGGACGTGGGCTACGCCGTCAACTTCATCGGCGACTGGTTCGGGCTGTCCCCCAACCAGTTCGGGATCGGTGTGGCCGTTCCGCTCTTACGCCCGCAGCGCGACTGCCTGGGAGCGACCGCGGCCCCCGGAGGCTCTCCGGTGGTGCTGGTCCTCAACTTTGGTCCGCCATGGTGAGCGCGCGCTATCAGTATTTGCTGCTGGTCACCCTGCTCTGGGCCGGCTCCGTCCACGCCGAGCCGGTCTGCGCGGGAGACGGCGTTCTGTACGACTGGGAGACCGGCCAGCCGTTCGTCGGAACCATCGCGGTGTCCACGCTCCTTAGCGCCCGCGTCCTTCCCTACCGCGGCGCCGACCTGGCCCTGCGCCGCGGCGATCCCGGCGACGCCAGAACCTCCCTGTCACCGGGCACGGCGCGGCTGGCAGTATGCGGGCGGCTGCAGCTGCGCCGCGGCGAGCTGCGCTACCACCTGGCCTACGCCCCTTATGACGTCGTCGAGGCCGCGCATGCCGACGCCGCGCCCTATGGCCGCATCCTCGCCGCCGAAGTGGGCTATCCCCTGTGGCGCTGGCTGGCCATCTACGCCGGCATCCGCAGAGTCGCCTTCTCTTTCGGCCACGACGAACCGGAGCAGTCCCTGGCGCTGCCGCTGCGCCCCTACCTGTCAAGCTCCCTGGCGCCGGACCGCCGCCTGGGCCTGACCCTCGACAACAACTGGGGGCCGGCGCGCGTGATCGTCGGCCTGTACGAGAGCGCCCGCACCTTCGCCGCCTACCCGCAGAGCACCATCGTTGTGACGGCGCGCGGCGCCCTGGAGCCGCTCGGTCCGGTCGGTCGCTCGATCTCCACGCTGGCCGACGACTCCTACTGGCGCCGGCGCGCCCGCTTCGCCTTCAACTTGTCGATGCTGCTGGACTGGGCGCCGCGCGGGGACCTGCCCCTGGGGTTCGTCATCGGCGGGGACCTCCCCTTCAAGTACGGACCTCTCGGCCTGGTAGTCGAGTACCTGTATGCGCGCAGCGCCCCCTTCGAGGACCCATCGGTGCCTCCCGGGCTGCGCGCGGACCGCCAGGGCCTGTGGGCGCAGGCCGCGCTGATGGTGCTGCGGCCCTACCTCGAGCTGGAGGGGCGCTACGAGTGGTTCGACGTACCGGCGGACGAGCGGCAGCGCTTCCACGCCCTGACCGCGGGCCTCAGCGGCTATGTGCTGAGCGATCGGATAAAGGCCCAGGCGGCGTACGGCCGCAAGTTCCACTACGCCGGTCCGGCGCTCCGTGATGACTATCTATTGTTGCTGCTACAGATTGTCGATTAGCGGACCGCGCTCGGGAACTACTTTGCTGCGCGGGCTGGATGAGGACGGGCGGGCGGCGGCGGGAGGCGGAGGCTTTAGCAGAGAGCCCGGCAGGACTCGCCGGGCTTTCGGACTACAGAGTCTGGACAGTGACCTGGCAGGTGGCCATGGGGCGGCCGGTGAAGGTGCCGATCGAGCAGTCCACCTTCTTGGCCTTGTAGACGGTGTGCCCGCTCTGCCGCTGGCCCGCGATGCTGGCGCCCTTGAGCGAGCTCACAATCGCCTTGGCCTTGGCGGTGCCAGCCTGGATGGACCGCCCATCACCAATCATGCTGCACGAGGAGCTCGTCGTGCCGAGCGAGCAGGACAGGCTCTTGACGACCAGGAACGAGGCATCGGGAACCACCTCCAGGGTCGCGCCGGCCGCCTGCAGGGAGGCGATGAGCTCCGCCGCCTGGGGGTCGGCCACGTCGACGATGGTGTCGCGCTTGCGGGCCGCCGAGGTGGTCAGCTCGGCCGACTCCTCCTCCAGGGCCGCCACCTGCTCAGCCTCCACTTCTTCCGGAGTGCCACAGCCCGCGGCGAACAGCAGGGACAACGACAGACCAGCGAAAACGTTGCGGAGGATGGTGTTCATGGGATGTGCCTCTGTGCCTTTGTGATTTGAGCAGAGCCCCGTGGGCCCGCTGCAGTTAGTTCGTAGACTTGGCTCTGGCTTAATCACGCGCCGTGCCAAGGGCCCCGGACCCCCCGTCAAGCTCCGCAAGAAAAGCTCATCTCCGTCGGTACCAGGGCCCAGGCCGGGCGTCGCAAGCAGCGCGGCGCCGGCACCTCACGAACAAACTTCGGCAAAATGCCGAAATTGTCGTGACTCGCTGAGATCACTGGCATTTTCTGCAGCCGCTCGATCAGCTCTGCACCTACCCAGGCGGCGCGGCTGCCCTCCCCTCCCTCCTGCGCGCACCCAGCGAGGCGCCGCCGCGCCAGCCGTTCCGCTCCCGTTTCCCGACCACGCCGGCAGCGCAGCTGAGCCCCGGCTACGGTCCGGCCGGACCTCAAGCCCGACAACACCCCCCCGTCGACAAAATCGCGCAATCGTTCCCTGACCGCGTGCGCCCGCGAGGCACGATTGCCGTGCCAGGTATTCTATGGAATGGTGCGCCCGCTTTGCCAATAGACGGCAACCAAGAAAGCGCATCCATGCCCACCAAGAAGAAACCCGTCCCCGTCCCTACCACCACGGCCCCGCATGATTCGTTGACGGAAAACCGCCGCTTGCCGGTGGTCCCCGCGGGCAGCATCCCCAAGGTCCCGGCCGGCTTTGCTCCCACCCCCAACGACGAGCGCTTCCGCCGCCTGACCCGCCCCGCCGAGGCCCTGCGGGCCGAGATCATCGCCGCCCTGGGTGAAGTCATCGGCCGCAAGTCCACCTACCGTAGCGAGCTTGGCGACGTCCCGCCCGAGCTCGCCCTGGCCGAGACCCTGCGCCCGCGCCTCCTCGCGCTGCACGACTCCCGCGAGGCTGCCGAGGCCCTGGTCGGCTACCTGCGCGAGCTTGAAGAGATCGCCTACAGCGATGCCGCCGACTACTTGCAAGCTATAGATGACGAAGTCCGCCATCGCTCGCGCAAAAACAGCGAGCTGACCACCGCCTACGCCCGGGTCCTCCTGCTGGCGCAGGCCCGCGGCCAGGCCGTCGCCGAAGGGATCGCCCGCTCACGGCGCGACCCGAAAGACCCCGTCCCCGGTGAGCAACCCAATACCCCGCAGCCGGGTTAATCCTGGAATAGGGGTTGGTTGACCTTACCCAGGCGTTGGGTTGACCTTACCTAGGCGTTGGGTTGACCCTATCCAGGTGTTGGGTTGACCCTATCCAGGTGTTGGGCTGACCCTACCCAGGTGTTGGGCTGACCCTACCCAGGTGTTGGGTTGACCCTATCCATGTGTTGGGTCGACCCTACCCTGCCGTTGGGTTGACCCTACCCTGCTGTTGGGTTGACCCCACCCCACTGCTGGGTTGCCCCTAACCTATTGCTGGGTTAACCCTGCCTGGCTGTCGGGTTGACCCCACCTTGATGTCAGGTTGACTCTAACCAGATGTCGGCTTGACCCTACGATGATAGAAGAAAATATGAACCCCGTTCAAGTCCGCCCAAGCTGTAGCTGGGACCTGCGCCTGCTGAGCTTCTCAGTCAGCTTGTGGCTATTTGCTCTGGGCATCATTGGGTGTGTTCATACTCCTCCGGTCGTAGGTAACACCGAGGCCGCCTCTCATCTGAAAATACGACCTATTGATGTCAGTACATCTGCGGCCGAAAATATCGGCCATGAGGCGCTGGAAAAGGTCGGTTATGATGAAATCATAAAGCTGGCAAATAGAGCTGGTTTTGTAGAATACAAATATACCACCACCATCGAATTAATCAGCTATGGCTCAGAAATTGGCGCCGGCTTCACCCCTGTATTTTCACGCTATGCAGTTGCCGCGGCCGTGGCAGCCCAAGCAGACTCACCACTCCCCGGTCCCGCGGATATTGCCGCGCTCGGTGTGCTTGTTCTCGGTCTAGTCGATGCAAGCCTGCTGGATGGCTACCTTTTGAATACCGTAGCCGATTTTCTGATTGACTCAGGCGCGCTCCTGATGACAGAGAATGTCATTGACACAGGGGTGATGGAGAGAGTTTATGAAATACTCGCCGCGAGTGGCCTAGCCTATACTAGAGAAAATATATGCATGGCTCTCAAACAATTATATAAAGAAGCAGATGGACCAAAAAGAAACAAGATAGTGACGACTCAGAAAGGCTGGGATTGCCGTAACAAGGAAAAGCAGCGACGATAGGACACTTGCCATGAACTCACCCGATTCAGCAACATGGATCATTTTACTGTATCAACCCTGTTAAGGAAGGATCAAACCATGCAGGAAGACACCTTAGATAGCTGGGTGAATCTGGGAAGTAATGAGATTTCAGAAAGTGAGAGGGCAGAGGCTCGAGAGCTAGTTCGGATAGGGCAGGAAAAAGATCGGCAGGCACTGCCTCGGGTACTGCTCGGCGCGCGGTCCCCTTGTTCGGAAGTTCGCATCAGGGCCGCGGACACCTTAGCCGAAATAGGTGACACGACTATCGCGGATGCAGAGCGTGCGCTCATCTCCCTGCTTTCAGATCCAGATCCGCATGTACGATACTCTGCAATTGCAGCATTGGGAGTATTGGGCTGTAAATCTGCTGTCCCAAAGATTACCGAGTTCTTGCAGGATATTCACTATATGCTCAGGGTCGCCGCAGCTGAGTCGCTGGGATACCTGGAGGATCCAGCAGCATTACCCCATCTACTGAAGGTATTAACTGACCCAAATCAAGTCGTTCGAGTATTTGCAGCCTGCTCGGTCGGGTTATTAGCTACCTCGGCAAATACCCCGGAGGTCCGGGAAGCGCTGCATAATGCAGAACAAGTCGAGCCCGAGCCCGACGCGCGGATGGAGCAGCTGCTGGCCTGTTATCGCCTGGGCGAGCTTGACTGCAAAGACCGGCTAAGAGAGGTCTTTTTCGGACAGCCGGGGCTGGATAAAGATTCCGCCGTCAAGGCGCTTAACGGGCTCATATTTTTTGTTGAATATGCCCCGCCTCCTGCCCTCGCCCAGGATCGTGAGTTCTTTGCCGCGCTGGTCCGCGACATCAGAGACAAGGCCCTGGCGCCCGACGGCTGGGGCCACGCCGAGGTCGAGCAGATACTCGGCCAGCTGACGAGCTGATCCCGATTTCGTTCCCCGCGGCTCGCAGACAACCCCGTTTCTCGACAGGGACAGATCCAGGCCGACCTCCAGCCCGACAACACCCCCCCGTCGACAAAATCGCGCAATCGTTCCCTGACCGCGTG
>DAOMZC010000083.1:0-13481 GCA_035437965.1 Pseudomonadota bacterium | reverse complement strand
GTACTTGTTACTGTGATGGATGCTTTTGTTTTTTTTTGTTTGTTGGTACGGCTACCCCCGGATTCTACACTCTTTCTCGTGGATGCGCGCGGCCAGGAGCCGTACCTCATCCCCAGCGATCGCGCGCCGGCGCTCTTGCGCGGCGGCCTGCTGTTGCAGCTGGAGCTTCTCACCCCGGCCCACCCGAGCGGCCTGCTGGCCATCGATGAGGGGCTGTGCGCCCGCTGGGGCCTGTCCGGCGAGGCGGCGCTGCAGCTCGGGCGCGAGGCCCTGGCCGGCGCCCCGCTGCGCGCCACCCTCGGCTCGGACGCCGCGACGGCGGCCCTCCTCGGCGAGCACCCGAGCCGCCTGGCCCTGGCGATGGATCTGAGCCTCGCCGCCGGCGAGCACCGCGGCTGGGCCCGGCTGCTCACCCGCGCCGACCTGCGGCTGCTCGCCGCCCCGTCGCTCCCGGCCGCCGCCCAGGCGCTGCGCTGGTCGCGCCGCCACCGCCTGGCCGACGCGAGCGTGCAGCTGTGCATCGAAGCTGGTCACGGCTTCTTGCCGAGCAGCGCGGTGGTCGCCCTGGCCGCCTCCGACATCGTGGTCCTGGACCACTTCGGCCCCAAGCCGGTTACCGGCGGTCCGGTCTCGCTGCGGGTCGGCCATGGGGCCTTCACCGCGCACCTGGACGGGGCGGGCCTCACCATCCTCAGTTCCTTTCACCTGCGAGCCGCTGCCATGGCCACCCTCGACGACAAGACCGAATCTCCGAGCCCCGAACCCGCGCTGTCCCCCGGGGACTCCGGCCTCGGACCCACGCCGCCCAGCGAGCACCTCTTGCGCGAGCTGCCGGTGCAGCTGACCTGCGAGCTCGGCCGCATCACCCTCAGCGCCCGCGAGGTCCTCGAGCTGCGCCCGGGCTCGGTCCTGCCGGTCGGGCGGCCGCTCGCCGGACCTGTGGATCTGACCGCCGGCGGCCGCGTCATCGCCCGCGGCGAACTCGTCGATGTCGAGGGTGAGATCGGCATCCGCGTCACCGAAGTGCTCGACTAGGCGGTCCGCTTGGCGGACCCTGGTCCTGCCGCTGCGCGACCGCGCCGACGTCCGCCTCACCGTCAGCCCGACCCACGCGCTCAGCGAGCTGTGGCTAGCCCCGCCTGCCGACGGGCCTTGTGACACTCCGGGGTGCCGGCGGTGAAGCTGCGGCACTCGCTTGGCCGGCGCTCGTAGATGGTGCAGCTGACGCGCTGGCCGATCGCCCCGCGCAGCGCCACGCAGACGCAGCGGCCGACCGGATCGAGCTTGGTCAGGATGGCGTCGCGGGCGACGTGGCGCTCGCGCCACAGGCGGGTCATGCGGGCGATATCGGCGGCGGTGACCCCGACATAGACGGCGTCGTTGCGCTGGGGGGCGCAGCAGGCCCCGCAGGTGCGGCAGTCCAGGGAAAGGTCGGCGCCGGCCGCGGCTCTGGCGATGGACCCGGTGGCCGGCTCTGGCGGCAGCGAGCGGGCCACGGCTAGCGCTTGCCGTCGGGGCGCGCGATCTCTTCGACCGCCCCGGCATTGCGATGGCGGGCATTGGGCAGGTGCGCATCCCAGCAGGCCACCGAGCAGAACACAAATCGCACCCGGCCGGAGTTACACGTCGAGACCGAGCAGCGATAGAACTTGCTGAACATCGGAATCGGCTTCCGACACATCGAGCACACGGCGAACGGTTCGCTCATGCCGGGCAGTGTACCAGGGCCGCAGCGCCCGGGCCCGCCGATTCAAAGCGCAGAGTCTTTCAAGCGTCCGCCCGCGCGACCCTCTCGCTACCACGCCAGCTCCTGAAGCTGCGGCCGCGCCCGTCGGCCGGGCCGGCAGCGACGATGATGCTGGCGGCAGCGGGTCCGTGATATGCTGAAAACGCCGTGCCCCGTGATCGGGCTCAGAGGTCCTATGGCGACTCGTTCTGTGCTGTTGCCGGTCTTGATTGCGGTCCTTTTGGGACTTGCCGAGCGCCCGGCCCGAGCCATCGCGCTAGACGACGGCTGCATCAACGACCCCGTCTGCCGCCAGCACTACGACACGGCGCTGGAGCTGTTTCAGGACGGCCGCTACGAGGCCGCCCTCGGCGAGTTTCAGGCCGCCTACGCGCAGCGGCAGATGCCCTGGCTGCTGGTCAACATCGGCCGCACCCTGCATCGCCTCGGCCGCCTCAAGGAGGCCATCGCTCACTACGAGCGCTATCAGCAGTCGGGCCTGGGCACCGATCCGGAGACCAGCCAGAAGGCCCGTGAGTACCTGGCCCAGGCCCGCCTCCTCCTCGCGCAGGCCCCCAAGGCCGCGGGCTCTGCCGACACGACGACCGCCGGCCAGCCGGAGTCGGTGCCGCTCTACAAGAAGTGGTGGTTCTGGACCGCGATCGGCGGCGGCGTGGCCGCCTTTGCGATCGTCGGCATCGGACTCGGCGTCGGCCTGAAGAGCGAGCCGGGGTCGCCGCCGCCGCCCGTGCCGATGCCCTCCACGCTGCCCGCCGGTGTAGTCGTCTATCGCCCTTCCTTTTAGAGAGGAGTCCTTAATGTCGCTTAGACTTCCCATCCTGGCCTCCGGACCGGTCCTGCTCGCGCTGGGCTGTGGCGGCGCTGCGGTGACGCCGCCCGTCACTGCGAACGACAGCAACATCCTGCTTACGCTGCGCAGCCTGCCGGCGCGCACGGCCGCGGTGCGGATCAGCGCGACCCTGGATGGGAAGCCGGCGATGAAGAGCGAGACCTACTCGCCGCCACCGGCCGACGGGCAGCTCGGGGTGAACCTGCCCCCCGCGGTCGCCGGGGCGCTCAAGGTGAGCGTCGCAGCCGTCGACACCGACGGCTGCGTGCAGGGCGCCGGCGACCTGACGACCACCCTGCCGAGCCCGCAGCGACTGGACGCCGAGCTGCCGCTCATCGCCCAGTCGCCCCGTCAGTGCGGCGTGCTCGCGCCGTGCGCCGCCAACACGGTCTGTCTGGACAGCGTGCCGGTGGCCAACACCCAGACCATCCGCGGTCTGTGGACGCTCGCCCCCGATGATATCTGGGGGGTGGGGGATGGCGGACTGCTCATCCACTTCGATGGCAGCGGCTGGACTCCCAACTCCACGGTCACGACCAAGGACCTGCGGGGCATCTGGGCCTCCGGGAGTAACGACATCTGGGCGGTCGGCGCCGCCGGCACCGTGCTGCACTACACAAACGGCGCCTGGACCGCGACCACGGTGGGCACCAAGGATCTGAAGGGAATCTGGGGCTCCAGCCCGACCGAGATCTGGGCCGGCGGCGAGGTCACCGGGGGCAGCGCCATCATGCGCCGCTATAACGGCGCCACCTGGACCGCGGTCGACACCGGGGTCAGCGCGATCACGGTGAACGCCGTCTACACGAGCGGTCCCGACTTCGTCTACGCCTGCGGCCTGGAGACCTTCGGCGGGCTCCTTTTGCGCTGGAACGGCAGCAGCTGGAATAAGATTACCTCGTACTCCGCCGACGAGCTCCGCGCCTTCTGGGGCAAGGGGCGCACCAACCTGCTGGTCATCGGCGATGGCGGCTCGCTGGTCCGCTACGACGATCCGGTCGGCTGGACCTACATCAACAAGACCAACAACACCGCCAACCTGTATGGCATCACCGCGGACGCGCAGGGCAAGGTCTACGTGGTGGGCGACACCGGGACGGTCTACACCCTGCCCGCGCCCTACAACTCCGCCGGGCTTACCGTCTACACCAGCACCACGCGCCTCTTCCGCTCGATCTCTTTTGGCAGTAACGGAATCGGCTGGATCGGCGGCACCACCGGCTTCCTGGGTCATATGGATCTGCGGCCGTAGCGATACCTGGCAAGACCTGTTTTTCTACGGGTCACCGCCCACGCCGATGTGGAAACTCTTTCAGACTGGACGGCATGACAATCAGCTCGAGAGAACCAATGGTCTCTCTGTGAATTGGCTTGGCGAGAGCGCTTGCCGTCGCGCGGTGTGCTTCGCTGTCATCCGAGCGGACGACATACGCTACCGGCTCCGCCCGCAGGACGGCTTCGGTCCAGGACTTGCGACGATCTTCTCCGCGGTATGGCGCGAATGGTACAACTTCATCCGTAAGCAGGGCCAGTCGGTAACAGTCCCAGTAGAAGCACCACGCTCCTTGCACCCCCTGGCGCACGAAGGACTCCTTTACCTGTCGCGCCTCGACCAGGCACTGCTGAGCGTCGCTGACTTTGGTTACGCTCCGACCTGCCAGGCTCGAATAAATCGCCGGCGCGACCAGCAGGACGGCGAGCGGACGCGTGGTGTAGCGCAATCGCGCCGCGGCGATCCCCAGGAGGATGCTCAGCGGGCCTAATGCCGGCTCCAAGTAGCGGGTTGATTGATAGTCGACGGCGCCCAGTACGTATAGCAGGCAAAAGGAGAGCACAACCATAAGCAGCGCGCCGATCGGGCGCGCTTCGCGCTCTCCACCTTGACTATCACCCCGGCGCGCGACCAGGCTCCCGAGCAGCATCACAACCACGGCCGCGAGTGCCGACGCACACACCCAGCCGGCCGTCGCCTTCGGTGTATTGGCCAGGGGAGAAACCCACTCGACGCCCAGCAGCGTCGGCAGCCCAGTGTGGAGCAGCAGGGCCAGGTTGCTGAGCCAGTGCCAAGGCTCGCGTGGGTTTGAAGTATTTCCCGAGCCAGCCACCATGGCCGCGACATCGAACACGAGCATTGGCAGCACGGCGAGAACGAAGGTGGTGATGGTTTGCCGCCCGCGATGGCGAAGCAGAAGCCATAGACCTGAAGCCCAGCCAATCATGAGGTGGTCGGCCCACAGGGCGACGCCGAAGAGCGCGCCGGCCACCCCGGCTTTGCGCCTGCTCGGCCGCGCGATGAGGAGCCTGAACGCGCAGAGACAGAGCAGCGAGGCGACAAGGCGCGCCCCATAGAGCCGGGAATGCAGAAACCCGACCATGCTGGAGGGCACGGCATATACAAGGCAAGTGAGCCAGGGGCTTCCCCTCAGCGCGCCTACCGAAGAAACGCATACGAGTGCCTGAGCGATAGTAATCATGAGCGCGAGACAAGCCGCATCCCCGGCCGTCGCGGGCCGCAGCAGATTAAATGGCGTCAGCAGCAGGGGCTCGAGCGCCCCCATGTAGCGCTGTCCCCAGAAGTAGGGGGTAAAGTCGCCATGCGCGAAGTGGCGCGCCATCAGAACGACAATGGCCGCATCGGAGTCCGGGCACTCCGCTGTCTGGAGCCATCGGTAGTGCAGCAAGAATCCGATCAGAATGATGATCCCAAACCCGGCCAGGCTGAAGAGGAGTCGGAGCGGCGTTCGGCTCTTTTTACCGCCGCCGGTGGCCGGGCGCGGACCGATTTCGGGCGCTTCATTTGAGATATCAATCTTTGGCTGCACTCCAGGAGGCCTGGACATTGTAGGGTCCCTTCCAGGGTTGTTCATAACAACCCTGCATAGTCGTCTGGGGAATACCCTTCCGGTTCGCTCGAAGATCGCTTCCCCATTCGTTCCGCCGAGGTTCATACCTCACTCGATCAACCAGGGTCAACAGATTGGTTGTCACTTACCGGGGTCGCGCATCCTCCTTTGTAGGGAGGTGCGGGCGGCTGTCAGGAAGTCGTCCGCGATCGGCGCGCCAGCTGCCCCCTTACCGGCGGGCCAGCCTGGGCCAGCCTGGGCCAGCCTGGGAAAGACTGATTCCTGATAACATAGACGGATCACCCGGGTCTGCATCTGCAGACAAAGGCCCCAAGGGCTCCGAGCGGAGCCGGTAAAGGCCGAGAAAGGAACGTCCGTGAGAGCTACGTATGCCCTGAGCCAGCCCCTGGTCCCTGTAAACGAAGCGACATCGCTGTCGCTGGTAGTCCGCTTTGGCAAGGATGAAGCCAAGGACAAGGACGACGCCGCGCCGCGCCGCTCGCTGAACCTGAGCCTGGTGCTCGATCGCTCCGGCTCGATGGGCGGCACCCCGCTGCGCCAGGCGATCAAGTCCGCCAAGGCGCTGGTCGACGAGCTTACCGACAAGGACCGGCTCTCGGTGGTGATCTTCGACGATCACATAAAGACGCTTGTCGATCCCGACTATGTGACCGACAAAAAAGCGATCAAGGCCGCCATCGACAAGGTGCACGCCGGCGGCACCACCAACCTGTGCGGCGGCTGGCAGGAGGGCGGCAAGCACGTCCAGAAGCACTTCTGCCAGCAGCAGGTAAACCGCGTGCTGCTGCTCACCGATGGCCACGCCAACGTCGGCACCACCGATACGCCGACCCTCTGCAAGTACACCCAGCAGAAGGCGTCCGAAGGGGTGGCGACGACTACTCTTGGCTTCGGGACGAGCTTCAATGAGGACCTGCTCATCGGCATGGCCCGCGGCGGCGAGGGCAACTACTACTACATCGAGTCGCACGACGACCTGTCGCAGATCTTCCAGATCGAGCTGGAGGGCCTGTCCTCGGTCTGCGGCCAGAACCTGGTGGTGAAGGTGAAGCCGCAGGCGGCGGTCGAGCAGTCCGTGGTGCTAAACCAGTACCGCACCGAAGAGAAGGGCCGCGCCCTCACCGTTACGGTCGGCGATGTCTACGCGGTCGAGGACAAGGTCCTGGCGCTGGAGTTCACGGTCAAGCCCGATGGTCCGGGGCCGTTCACGGTCGCGACCATCGCCTACACCTATAAGGTGATCGAAGGCGGGGTGGCGCGCGATGTCGCCGGCGAGCTGGAGGTGCGCGCGGTGGCGACGACCAAGAGCGACGCCGCGGCGGCGGCCCCCGATCTGAAGGTCGTCGGCGAGGCCGTCCGGCTGCGCGCCGCCAAGGCCAAGGACGAGGCGGTCGAGCTGGCCGACAAGGGCAAGCTCAAAGACGCGGCCAAAAAGCTCCAGCAGATCGCCGAGTCGCTGCGCTCGAGCGCCCTGGCCAACCAGTTCGAGTTCGCCGAAGAGATCGACCTCCTCGACCACTTCGCCGAGCGCCTGGAGAAGACCGCCTACGACGGGGTGCTGCGCAAGGAGCTGCGCGATCAGTCCTACCAGGCGGGCACCCGCAGCCGCAGCGAGCTGGCCCAGCGCGGCACCGCCGGCGGCTCCTCGGCCAGCCTGCCCACCGTGACCAGCGCCGACGGCGGCATCGCCCTGCGCTGCGAGAAAGTCAGCGGCAAGCTGCGCATCCGCGTCACCGCCGACGGCTTCGACGCGAGCAAGAACGTCCAGTTCCCGCTTGCGACCCCGGCATCCTCAAGTATTTCCGGTAGTTGCGGCCGCGCCGCGCTTGCGGCCTAGCCGGCTCACTGCGCTGCCCGTCGAGTCATTGCATGATGCGGATGGACGATATTTGGACGACGATTTCATGTTACGATTTCGCAAGGGGTCTGCGTGGGTGACATTGTCCGTACCGTCCGTAATGGGCGGTTCCTTGGCTGGTACGTCCGCTACATCGATATAGACGGCAAGCGCAAGCAGCGCGCCAGTCACCAGCCGTCCAAAGAGCTGGCGCGGCGTTACCTGCGCGAAGTCGAAGGACGCATCGCCCGCGGCATCATCGGCATTCCCGAAGCTTCCACCGTGCCCACGGTCGCCGCGCTGGCCGAGCGCTTCCTGACCGAGTACAGCCGGCCGCGGCTCAAGGACGTAGCCGCCTATCGGTGCAACGCGCGCAAGGCCCTGCAGCGCGCGCTCGGCACGCTCGGCGATCAAAAAGCCGACGCGGTGCGGACCGAGGACGTTGCCCGGCTCCGCGATCGGCTGGCGCAGGACTTTGCGCCGTCTTCGGTGAAGATGACGCTGGCCTTCTTATCGACGATGTACTCGTGGGCGAGCAAGCAGGGCCTGGTCCATGGCAACCCGCTGCGCGGCCTGGAGCGTCCGGTGCCGGCGGCGGCGGTCGACTACCTGGATCGCGGCGAAGTGAAGGAGCTCCTGCGCCTGGCCTGGGAGCGCGCGCCGCAGAACCTGGAGGCGCGCCGGCTCGCGGTCGCGGTGGAGCTCGCGCTGCGGGTCGGGATGCGCAAGGGGGAGCTCTTGGGTCTGCGCTGGTGCGACCTCGACCTCGATACCCAGCGACTCACGGTCGCGCGCTCGTTCGAGTCAACCACCAAGAGCGGCAAGACGCGGCACCTGCGCCTGCCGGCGGCGTGCATCGAGCCGCTGCGCGAGTGGCGGCGCCTGAGCATGCAGAGCCCGCAGAGCCCGCAGAGCTCGCAGAGCTCGGCCGGGCTGGTCTTCCCCGGCCCTGAAGGACGCTGCTACTCGGCCCACGCGCTCCTTGGTCTGCCGCAGCTCCTGGCGGCAGCGGGCTGCCGGGTGCCGGCGCACCCATGGCACGCGCTGCGCCACACCTTCGCCTCGCACTTCATCATGGCCGGCGGCAACATCCTGACGCTGCAGCGCATCCTCGGTCACGCCGATGTGAAGATGACGCTGATATACGCGCACCTGGCCCCGGACTTCCTGGGGCAAGAGCTGGAGCGGTTGAAGTATTAAGCGGCGCTGCCGAGCGGCGCCGGGCCCGGCGGCCGGAGCCATCAGGCAGAGGCTCGAACGGGGCTGCGGCAGCCCCCGTGTATGTTAGGTTGACGCGGTCATGGTGAAGCGCTCGTTATGACAGCTCTGTTGCCGGGAACTCGGGACCACTCGGCCGGGGGGCGACGGCGGGCCGGGCTTGGCGATGAGGCGCGCCGCAAGCAGGACGCGGTCACCGCCCAGCTGCGAGTGCAGGCCCGCCGCGCGGTGGAAGGCTTCGTCACCGAGCTGCTCCAGCTGCCGCAAAATCGCGCCGCGCTCGACCGCCAGCCGCCCGCGGAGCTGGCAGCGGCGCTGTGGCGCGAGGGCCTTTTGCTGGTCTATCGCCTGCTGTTCATCTTCAAGCTGGAGTCTTGTCCCGACCCGGCGCGCGCCTTCAGCTTCACCACGACGAGCTTGTGGCGCAACACCTACTCGCCGAGCACCGCGCTGGCATCCGGGATCCGGCAGGCTCTTGATGACGGTGCCGGCTCGCGGCTGGCCGATGGGCTGCGAGCGCTCTTCCGGTTGTTCTCGCAAGGGCAAGAGAGCCGCGAGATGCGGGTCGGCCGCCTGGGCGGCCTGCTGTTCGGCGAAGGCGCGACCCCGCTGCTCGAGTCGCTGCACTGGAGCGAGCGGGCGGTGGCGCAGCTGCTCGAGCGGCTGCTGTGGACAGAGCGCGACCGCCAGCGCGGCGCTGCCACCGACCGCGAGCAGATCCACTACGCATCGCTCGCGGTGGAGGATTTGGGACGTGTCTACGAGGCGCTGCTGGAGCTCGAGCCGGGCATCAGCAGCGAGCCGATGTGCCGCCTGCGCCGCGACAAGCTCGAGGTCGTGGTTCCGCTGGCGCAAGGCGCGATCTATAGCCGCGCCGCGTCCTCATCTGCGGGCCCGGCGGCCGGCCGGCGCCGGGTGCTGTGGGTCGAGGAGATCCCGGCCGGCCGGTTCTTCCTGCGCGTGGGCCTTGGCCGCAAGGCCAGCGGGTCCTATTACACGCCCCATCCCTTCGCCCGATTCCTCGTTCAAGAGGCGCTCGACCCCCAGGTGCGGCAGCGAAGTCCCGCGGACGATCCGAATCCGGCGGCGCTGTTGCAGCTGAAGGTGCTGGACCCCGCGATGGGCAGCGGCCACTTCCTGATCGAGGCGTGCCGCTTCCTCGGGGAGCGGCTCTATGAAGCGTGCCGCCTGTGTGATCAGCTGGCGAACGAGCAAGAGGAAGCCGCCGCGCGCGCCGTGGAAGCTGCAGCGCGCGTCCGTCATCGCGAGCGGGCGCGCGCGCTGCGCCAGCGCATCACCGAGCTTCCCGATGCCGCTGGCGAGCTGCGCGCCTACCTGCAAGGCCGCGCCCCTACGCAACAAGCGGGCGAATCTTCACAGGGCAAGGCCCTGGCCAGTGCCCGCCGCCTGATCGCCGGGCACTGCCTGTACGGGGTCGACAAGAACCCGCTCGCCGTCGAGCTGACCAAGCTGTCGCTGTGGCTGGAGTCATCTGCCGAAGGGCTCCCGCTGACGTTCTTGGATCAGCACCTGGTCTGCGGCGACTCGCTAAGCGGGCCGTTCTTCGCGCAGCTGTTGTTCTACCCGGGCAGCGGCGAGCCTATCGCCGGCTCGCCAGGCACCGACCTGCCGGCGCGTCTTCACGAGGCGCTGCGCCAGGCGCTCGCGCCCGCTCGCGAGCCGGCAGTGTCTGCCCGCGCCGCTGATCCGGAACCGCAAGAGTATCGCGCTCTGCAGACGCGCGCCGCCGCGCTGGCTCCGTTCAAGCTGCTCGCCTGCGTGTGGAGCGGCGGCGTGCAGCTGGGGGAGGCGCGCGGGCGGGTCGGGGGCGGCGATGACGCAGCCTATAAGACACTGCTCACCGCGGTGGCGGAGGGGCGCGATGTCGAGCCGGTGCTCGCCGCCTACCCGCGCCTTCGGCAGCTGGCCGCCACCGGCAGTAGCGCCGTCTCGTACGACCTGACCTTTCCCGAGGTCTTCTATCCCGCTGGCGCAAGCAACAAACGAGCGGGCTTCTCCGCCGTGGTCGGTAATCCACCGTGGGATGCGGTGCAGCCGCGGGCCAAGGAGTTCTACGCCGCCTTCGATCTGCGCGTCGCCGACGCCGCCACCCGGCGCGAGCGGAGCGCTGTCGAGGCGCGGCTCAACGCCGACCCGCGCGTGCTCGCTGCGTTCAACTCCTATGTCGCAGAGCTCGAGTCGACAAGGCGCCTCATCGGCCGCCTCTATGAAAAGGTCAGCCGCTCTGCCGCCGATGCGCCGAGCGGCGCGGTGATCGACCTGTGGCAGGCGTTCGCCGAGCGCGGGCTGCGCATGCTGCATGAAGGCGGCCGCGTCGGCTGGGTGCTGCCATCGGCGTTTTACGCCAACCAGAGCTCGACCGGCATCCGCGAGCTCTATCTGAAAAAGAGCTCCTTGCAGTGCTGCTACTCGTTTATGAACAGCAAGAAGCTGTTCGACATCCACGGCAGCTTCAAGTTCGCCGCCGTGGTTGCCGAGAAGTCGGCGGCCGGGACGCGGCAGTTCGCCTGCGCCTTTCACCTGCACGATCCGGCGTGGCTGTTCAGCGCCGCGGAGCGGCTTTACTATACCTTCGACCTGGTGCGCCAGACCGGCGGCGAGTACTTGAGCTTTCTCGAGCTGCGGACGCCAGCGGATGCCGCCATCTCCGCGCGCTGCTTCGAGCGAGCAGACCGATTCCGATCATGGTGCGAAAACAGACACATTCGCTTCGCCGTAGAGCTGGACATGTCAAAGTCCGCTCACCGTTTCGTCGCGACCCCGAGCTTGCTAAAGAGCGAAGATCCGCGGGCGGCAGCTCCGCTTGTGCGCCTTCACGCCGCCGGCTTTGCGCCGATCCACGAAGGCAAGACGTTCCACCAGTACGAAGATCGCTGGGATGAAAGGCCGCGTTACCTGATCCGGCTCGACCAGCTCGCCGACAAGCCCGGCTGGACGCAGCGCGCTAGGTACTATCGCCTCGCGTTTCGCACGATCGCCAGCTCGACCAACGAGCGGACGGGGATCTGCGCGCTGATCCCGCCCGGCTGCTTCTTCGGCAACTCGGCTTTGTGCGAAAAGACGCCGCAGCTGCGGCCGAACGCGGCCGCTCTGCTGCTGGCGGCGCTGGCGGGCAGCTTTGCGTTTGACTGGCTTCTGCGCAACAAGGCGAGCGCGAACATCAACGCCTTCATCCTCAATGGCTGCCCGCTGCCGCCGTTTCCGCTGGCGGTGGAGAAGTTCCTCGTGCACGCCGCCCTCCGCCTCACCGGCAACCACCCCGGCTACGCCGCCCTCTTTTCCGAGCAGGTCGGTGGCGGCGGGCGTGAACCGGGCCGCGAGCAGCTGTGGCCCGTGCTGGCCGGGGAAGCGGCGCGCTGGGCGGTGCGCTCGACCATCGACGCGGTGGTGGCGCAAGCCTACGGGCTGTCGCGCGATCAGTACGCGCACGTGCTCGCCGCCTTCAGCCACAAGAGCTACCCGCCCGCCGCCGGGCTGTGCCTGGCCGCCTGCGACGAGCTGGCGCAGCTCGGCCCGGAAGAGTTTCTGCGCCGCCACGATCCCTACTGGAACATCCCGCTCAACCAGAGCCTCCCGATTCCGTCTTGTCTCTAGAAAGCCGGGTCGCACGCCGAACCGATTACAGGCCTCAGGATCGGCGCCACCCCACGCCTTGGACGACCCTTGGACGACAGCCACTGCGCGACCACCGCCGCCGCGACTGCATGACCGCGGCGCGCGCAGGAACGTCCAGTTCCCGCGCGCCATCCGCGAAGAGGGGGTCTCCTACCTCGTCGACAAGGTCGTGCCGAGCGCCGACGGCAGCTTCTACCGCGTCCAGGGCACGATCCGGCGCCTGCTGCGGCCCGGGGAGACCGTGGCGGCCAAGGGCGGGCCCCGCAAGGCCGCCTCCACCAAGGCGACCAAGACGCCGGCGACCGCCGCCGACCTGCCGACCTGCACCGAGATCGGCACCGGCGTCCTCGTCCAGTGCGTGCCCGAAGGCAAGAAGCTGCGCGCCCGCGTGGTCTCGGACGGCTACAACCCCGACTGGAACATCCGCTTCCCGCGCAGCGTCCGCGAGCTCGGGATCCTGTATGTCTGCGACGAGGTCGTCGAGGCCGCGGCCGGCGGCTCCTACATCGCCCAGGGCGAGGTCAAGCGCCTCATCCAGTAGTCGGCGCGTCTCCTCCCAGTCCCATCAAGAGCTGGCCTCGATCAGCACGGCTCGCCGCCGACTCGCAGAAAGGTAGGCGTCCAGGCCCTTGGACCGGGGCCCGCCGGTAAGTCCGCGAAGTCGCGCGCCGCCGGCGAGAGGGAGCCGCGGCGCTGCCTGGCGCGGGGCCGCGGTATACAATGAAGCGGGGGCGACCAGAGATGACTGCACGATCAGGTGAGCCAGGTGAGGCGCCGCGACCGGACGACGCGGCGCCGCAGCAACCAAGCGACGAGGGAGCGCGCGCCGGTCAGCGGGCCAGCCTGACCTTCCTCGGGCTGCTCCTGTGCTCGGCGGTGTTTGCGGTGGGGTATCGGCTGCTCATGCGCAATAACCTCGGTCAGGGGGCGGCGCTGTTCATCGGGCTGCCGGTGATCCTGGGGGCGGTGATCGCGATGGCGACGACGCCGCGCTCGGCGCTTGGGATGACGCTGAAGGTGACGGCGCTGTGCATGTGCGTGATTGCGCCGCTGCTCGGCGAAGGCGCGGTCTGCCTGGCGATGGCGGCGCCGCTGGTCTTTGGCGTCATCGGCATCACCGCGTTCTTGATCCGGATCTTCTCGGGGGGCGTGGGCGCGGGGCGCGGGCAGGTGAGCTGCTGCGCCCTGCTCGTCGGGCTGTCGCCGCTATTGTGGGAGCCGGCGGCCAAGCAGCCCGGCTGGCAGGACCGCCGGCCGCTCGATGAGGTCAGCTCGTCGCTCGATGTCGCGGCAGCGCCGGACGCGGTATGGCAGGCGCTGGCGGCGCCGCCGCGCGATCTGTTCGCGGCG
>DAOMZC010000082.1:0-13523 GCA_035437965.1 Pseudomonadota bacterium | reverse complement strand
GGCTGCGCCTCGATCCTGTGGAAGGACCAGAGCCAGGTCGAGGTCGCGGCGGCGCAGCTGAAGATGACCGCCGATGATCTGGCCCAGCTGCGCGTCGTCGATGAGGTGATCGGCGAGCCGCCCGGCGGCGCCCACCACGATCACGATGAGGCGGCGCAGCGGGTCGGCGCGGCAATCGCCCGCCACCTGACCGCCCTCAAGACCCTGCCCAAGGCCGAGCTCCTGGAGCAGCGCTACCAGAAGTACCGCGCCCTGGGCCAGTTCACCGAGGAGCTGGCCGCGGCGCCGCCGGTCCTTTAGGCCAGCCGACCCGAGCACGGTCCGCGCCTTCGGCCCAGCCTGCCAGCTAGCCAGCCAGCTAAACCTTGCCCGTCTGAAACCCGAAGTTCTTCCAGTAGGAGTGAGTGGCGCCGGAGGCGGGGGCCTGTCGCTGGCGCGCGCGCAAGCGGCGGGGTGCCGCAGGTGACAGGACCCGCTCCGGTCTCAGTCCAGCCCGCCACCATCGGCACATCGGGTGGATCTTTGCACCGCAACTTCGGATATGCTGCGCGCCAAAAAAGTGCAGCTCCGATTTTCTTTCACTGGCGGTCGCAGCTCGGGCTTATCAGCCAGGACTCCATATTGACGCGGCAATACTCCATTCAAGCGCTCGACGAGCGAGCATGAGCCAGGTCGCGCTGCAGCGTCGCCGCGCGGCCGGCGAGAAGAGGTCCCTTTGATACAACATCATCTACAGTCTGGTCGTCCGCTCCTCTGGTTGGTCTGTCTCTTTGGTTTCGCCGGCTCGGCGTGGGCCCAGGAGCCTACACAGGTCACGCCGGCACCCACTACGCAGGAGCCTGCCCCGGCGAACAATCGACCGGCGCCCGCTCCCGTGGTGCCCGAGCCGGGCTCCGCTCTGGCCGCCCTGCTCGGGCTGCCCAACCCGGCTGATCCCGTCCAGCAGGCCGCCGCCGTCGCTCCTTCGGGCGACCAGCCCGTCAGCAACGGCTTCGTCTTCGGGGCCAGCCTGGGCGTGCACCTGATCCTGGCGGGGGCCGGCAACCCCCAGCCGAGCGTGCAGCCGGGGATCGCGCTGGGCGGCAAGATCGGCCGCGCGGTGCTCACCCTGGGCGCCGAGTTCAACAACTTCAGCATGAATACGCTGGCGGAAGCGCGCACCGGCGGCGGCACGACCGCAATGAGCCAGTCGATCTCGACCTTCCTGGTCGTCCCCGGGGTGCAGGTGGCGGTGCTGCGTAGCCGGGACGGGCGGGTCGAGTTCCTCGGCGCCGCTCGCTTCGGCTTTGGCGCCCCGACCAGCAACACCAGCCTCAATCCCTCGCCGCCGCCGCCGCCGCCCTCGACGCTGAGCACCAGCCAGTTCAGCTTCATGTACGAGGTCGGGCCCGGCGTGCGCTACTGGCCGCACCGCCACTTCGCCCTCAACCTGCTGGCCGGCTTCCGTGGCGACTACCTCTTCGAGATGACCAGCGGCAGCTTCCCCAAGGACCCGGCCATCACCTCGGTCACGACGGTAAATAACAACGGCCTGAACGGAATCTTCGCCTCTCTGGGCGGCATGGGAGCGTTCTAGCTCCGAGCCCGCGCCTCAGTCGCCGAGCTGGAGGATCTGGCCCTCGCGCAGGCACTCGATGGGCGCGGTCTCGGGGGCGAGCAGGTCGGGGTAGTGGATGAGGCGCATGCGGGCGCGGACCTCGGCCGGTAGCTGGAGCAGGGAGGCAAGGGGCGTGTGGACGCCGAAGTTGGTCTCGTGGATGATGAGCTCGGCCTCGGCGAGCCAGGCGATGAGGTCGGGGTCGAAGGCGGTGTCGGCGCTGTAGCCAAGTAGCGGCCGGGAGCGGCCGGGTCCGCGGTCGAGGGAGACGCGGATGGCGGTGGTCGGGATGTGGTGGCGGGTGAAGCGGCGCTCGATGAGCAGCGGGCCGAGCCGGGTGACGCCGGCCTGCAGGTCGACGCGGTCGGTGTAGTCGAGCAGGCCGAGCTGCTTGAGCGGCCCCGGGGCCTCGATCATCTCGCGCTCGCGCGCCGGGCTGTCGATAAAGGGTTCGGGGGCCGCGCCGCCGGGGTCAACGGTCTCGGGGGCGCGGCTGGCCGCCCCGGCTGACCGGGCCAGGCGGGCGGCGATTTGTTCGGGGCTGTACTCGGGGGCGCGGTCGGCCGTCCTGGCTGACCGGGCGAAGCGGGCGGCGATTTGTTCGGGGCTGTACTCGGGGGCGCCCAGGAGCAGCCGCTCCATGCCGCCGCGCAGGCGGGTCGGCCAGAGCTCGGAGAGGACCTCGGCGGCGCCGTAGAGGGTCGGCTTCTTCTGCAGGACGAAGCGGCGCAGGTATAAAAACGCCTCGGTGCCGCCGCAGTGGTCGCCGTGCAGGTGGGTGAGCAGCAGGTGGTCGATGTTCGCCGCCGAGAGGTCGCTGCCGGTGCGCGCGCGGTGGTCGGCGAGGACGCGCGGGAAGGCCGGCGGGCAGTCGATCTGCAGGCGCAGGCCGGAGCCCGGGTCTTCGATGCAGAGGCAGGCGTTGTGGTAGCGCTCGGTGAAGGCGTCGCCGACGCCCAGGACGTGCAGCTTGAGCATGGTCGGGGCTCCTTGCGCGGGGCCGGGCGGCGCCGGGGGAGGTTAGCCGTGCTGCCCGATGTGGCTGATGACCGCCTCGGTGAAGGTGCGGGTGTCGGCCTGGCCGCCGAGGTCGCGGGTGCGCAGGCGGTCGTCCTTCAGGGTGGCGAGCAGGCCGCGGCGCAGGCGGCCGCACGCCTCGGACTGGCCCAGGTGCTCGAGCATCATGCCGGCGGCAAGCGCCAGGGCGGTCGGGTTGGCGATGCCCTGGCCGGCGATGTCGGGGGCCGAGCCGTGCACGGCCTCGAAGATCGCCGCCCGCTCGCCGAGGTTGGCGCCGGGCGAGACGCCCAGGCCCCCGACGAGGCCCGCGATGAGGTCCGACAGGATGTCGCCAAACAGGTTCATCGTCACGATGACGTCGAAGCGCTCGGGGTGAAGGACGAGCTTCATGCACGCCGCATCGACGATCACGTCCTCGGACTGGATGTCGGGGAACTGCTTGGCGACGCCCTTGGCGACCTCGAGGAACAGGCCATTGGACATCTTGAGGATGTTGGCCTTGTGGATGATCGAGACCTTCTTGCGCCCGTGCTTCTGCGCGTACTCGAAGGCGTAGCGGACGATGCGCTCGGAGCCCAGGCGGGTGATGACGGCGATCGACTCGGCGGCGCTGCGCCCGGGGCCGACGAAGTGCTCGATGCCGGCGTAGATGTCCTCGGTGTTCTCGCGCACGGTGACGATGTCGACGTTCTGGTAGCGCGAGGGGACGCCGGGGAACGACAGCGCGGGGCGCAGGTTCACGTACAGGTCGAAGTGCTGGCGCAGCGCGACGTTGACCGAGCGGAAGCCGGTGCCGGTGGGGGTCGCCAGCGGCCCCTTGAGCGCCACCTTGTTCTTTTCGACCGACTCCAGCGTCAGGGCCGGCAGCGGGTCCTGGTGGGTGGCGAGGGCGCCGGCACCGGCCGGCACTTCTTCGAAGCGCAGCGCGGCGCCGGCCGCTTCGAGCATGCGCAGCGTCGCATCGGTGATCTCCGGTCCGATGCCGTCGCCGCGGATGAGGGACACGAGGGGGGCCGATTCAATCATCTTGGGTTCCTGTCTTGGTTCCTGGCTGGCCAAAAGGCGCCCGGATTATAGGGTGGCGGGCCGGCGGTGCCTACTATGCCGGCCGCGCGCGCCGGTGCCGCGTGGGCGCTAGCCGTCGGTCGGGGCCTTCTCGACCGGGCCGTCCTTGCCCCAGACCATGCCGATGATGGTCGAGGCGCGCTTGTTGTCTTTGGTGCGGCCGCTCTGCGCCAAGCGCATCACCATCGACTTTAGCAGCGCGCGCTGGATCTCCGGGTAGGTGTCGAGCAGGGCCAGGAAGTCGTCGGCGTCGAAGCGCAAGAGCTGGCAGGGCTCCAGGGTCTCGGTGGTGGCGGTGCGCTCGGTGCCGGCGAGGACCGCCATCTCGCCGGTGCACTCGCCGGTGCCCAGGCGCGCGACCTCCTGGCCGTTGGTGATGACGCGCACCTTGCCGCGGCGGATAAGGTACAGGCAGTCGGCCGGCTCACCCTGGTTGACGAGCGACCGGCCCTCGGGCACATCGACCCGCTCGGCCAGGCGCGCCACCTCGGCCAGCTGCGAGCTGCTCAGCGACTCGAAAAGCGCCACGTCCTTGAGAAACAGGATGATGTCCAGGGAGGCCGAGGCCGGGCGGTCGCGGGTGCTCATCTTCAGGGGGCCTTCTTGCGGTAGCCGGGGTCGGTCGGGGCGTCCAGATCCACCGGGACGATGGCGTTGGCGGACGAGGAGTTCTGCGGGCCGTCCTTGCCCCAGACCATGCCGATGATGGTCGAGGCGCGCTTGTTGTCCTTGCCGCGGCCGGTCTGCGCCAGGCGCTGCACCAGGGACTTGAGGAGGGCGCGGCCGATCTCGGGGTAGCAGTCGACAAGGCCCAGGAAGTCGCTCTCCGAGAAGCGGAGCAGCTGGCACGGCTCCAGGGTGTCGACGCCGGCGGTGCGCCGCATGCTCGCCAGGACCGCCATCTCGCCGACGCACTCACCGGGACCCAGGCGCGCCAGCTCCTGGCCGTTGCCGAGGACGCGCAGCTTGCCCTTGCGCACCAGGTACAGGTAGTCGGGCAGGTCGCCCTGGCCGAACAGCGTCGTGCCGCCCGGCAGATCGACCTTCTCGGCGAGCGCCGCCACCTCGACGAGCTGCGAGTTGGTGAGCGCCTCGAACAGCGCCACGTCCTTGAGGAACAGCACGAGGTCGGCGAACGCCCGGATCGGGTCCTCGATCGGCGGATAGGTCGTCAGCACCGCCGGGCAGTCGGGGTCGTGGCGCAGCGCGGCGACGATCCACGGGTCGAGCGTGAGCTTGAGCCACTCGACGGCGGTCTCGGGGCTCTGGCCGGCGGCGATCGACAGCGGCGGCAGGAAGAACTCGCTCGACCACGAGGTCGCGTCGTCGAGGAGCTTGAGGCTGGCGGTGACGATCGGGCCCGGCTTGAACAGCGTCCGCAGAAGCTCGCGCGCCTGGTCGCGGTGCGGCGAGTTCGGCGACCGCAGGGCCTTGAAGATGTGGACCATCGTGTCTTTGGGCGAGAGCAGCGCCAGGGTCAGGGCGACGCGCTGCTGGGCGGTGTCGATCTGCGCCTCCAGCTCGCGCCACAACAGGCCCCCGGGGCGCAGGCGGTCGCGCAGGAGGTCGCGGGCGCGCAGCATGTGCAGGCCCCAGCGCAGCTCGATGAGCAGGAAGTCCTGCAGCTTGTCGGTGTCCATCGGCGCCAGCTCGTCGCCGCGGCGCAGCTTGTTGAGGGCCTTTAGGGCCTCCAGCTGGGCCAGGCGGTCGGGGAACACCAGGTGCTCCAAAAGGCACGGGATGCCGGCGTGCGAGGGGATCATGCCGAGGGTGCGCAGGAGGTGCAGGCGCACCGCGGGGGTGGTCTCGGGGGCGGCGAGCTGGGCGATGACCACCGGCACGATGCTCTCGCCGAACACCGCCAGGGCGCGCACCGCGACGTGGGCCAGCTTGGGGTCGGACAGCGCGGCGAACAGCGGTCGGCGCGCGCGCTCGTCGCTGAACGCCGACAGGCCGCTCAGCGCCTCGCGCCGCACCGCCAGATCGCCGTCGGTCAGGCGGGCCAGCACGGCGGGCAGGAACTCGGTGACCTTGTGGTCGTGGACCAGGCGCAGGGCGACCACGCACTCGGTGGTCTCGCGCGAGTTGAGCAGGGCCTCGAGGGCGCGCCGGGCGACCTTCTGGTGGCGGGGGTCGCTGGAGCGTAGCAGCGTCGCGATGGCCGCCGAGCGCAGGGCGGGGCTGAGCGACGTCACCCAGCGCGAGGTGTCCTCGCCCAGCAGCGAGCTGCCCATCGGGCCGGCCGCCTCGAGGATGGCCACCCGCTCGCGATCGGAGATGCGCGGCTCGCCCCAGCGCTGGCGCAGGTGGACCTCGAGGTCGGGGGTGTGCTCCTCGGACATCCAGCGCAGGGCGGCGATGCGCACCGGCTCGAAGGGGTGGCGCATGCGCTGCTGCATGGCGCGGCTGACGAGGTTCGAGCGGTGCGAGCGGAGGAGCTCCAGCGCCAGCTCGCGCGAGCGCGGGCTGCCGGTGTCGATGGCCTCGAGCAGCACGCGCAGGCGCGGGCCGTCGATCATCGGGATGAGCTCCTCGTGGGCATCGGCGTGGCCGGCGGCGTCGACCGAGCCGTCCTCGAGCGTCTCGCGCAGGGTGCGCGCGTACAGGGTGCCCCAGCGGCTGCCGAGCAGCGTCACCAAGAGCGCCATCACGATCGCCGCCCCGGTCAGGTAGCGCGCGTCGACCACCGACTCGACCCCCCACAAAAGCAGCGACCCGGCGGCCTTGATGATCGGGTTGAGGATGCCGCCCAGGACGAGCAGCAGGCTCGGGCGCACCGCCGGTGATAACGCCGCGACAAGGCATGACTCGGCCGGGCGGTGGAGGTTCGGCCGCAGGGTCTTGTCGAGGAGCAGCGCCAGCAGCATGATCCACACGGTGACGTTGGCCGTCGCGTGCAGCTCGAAGCTGGCGTAGAAGTAGCTGCCCAGGCACGTCATGAGCAGCGCCGGCAGGATCGCCAGCGCCAGGCCGACGCCCCAGCGCTCGAGCACCGGCGTCGTCAGAAGGGCCTGGGTGGCGATGCCGCCCACCGAGGAGACGGCGAGCACGATGCACATGACGAACGCGATCTGCGACGGGGCCCAGGCGCTCTTCATCGCCACCCGGGTCTCGTACTGCAGCAGCAGGCCGGTCCACACGATGCCGGCGGTGCCGATGGTCATCCAGCGCACCAGCGGGATGCTGAACAGCTGCCGGAAGTGGCTCTGCTGGGTGGCGCCGCGGCGCTTGGCCGGCACCCGGGCGGCGTAGTCGGTGCGGACCAGCATGCCGGCGATGAGCCACGCCACCCCCGAGACCCAGATCAGGTGCTCGGGCTTGCTCGGCTGGCGCAGGACCAGGGTGATCGCCGACCCGGCGAGGAGGCCCCCCAGGCCGGCGTAGGTGCCCAGGCGCGGCAGCAGCCAGCGGATCTGGGCCGCCTCCAGCGGCGCCTGGAAGTAGGTCCAGGTCGCGGCGACGCCGACGGTGGTGGCGACCTCGATGAACAGGAACAGGGCGAAGGTCGACTGCGGCGTCGGGTTGTAGTTCCACGCCGCGGTGCCCAGCGTCAGCACGCCCAGGGCGAGCAGGATGAGCCGCAGCGCCCCGGCGGCGGGGCGGCGCCGCAGGAGGCGGTTGAGCAGGACGGTGGTGAAGGCGGTGAGCAGGCTGCCGATGAACATCGCCGGCGGGATGCTCTGCCGCTGGTGGTGGGCGAGGAACAGCGCGTCCTGATACGAGGTCGACAGGACCACGTTGAAGATACAGATCGCGGCCAGCCAGCGGAGGCGGCGTTCTGCGTCTTTCAGCCCGACGGCGGGCACGTTATCCGTGCTCATCCCTGAAGGACGTCAGCTCGCCTTGCTGCGCTGACTCGCTGCGCCCCGGGGGCCCGTTGCGGGGCACCTCGCATGAGGCTGCTGACCCTCCACGGGGTCGACGCGCAGCGGGCGCGTGCTGAGGCGAGCATTGAGGACGTTAACTGCCCTGAACGAAATGGTCATTCGGTACCAGAGTGATTGTACCGTTCCTCTCGGCCAAAGGGAAGCATGCGTCGGGACGGCCAAAACCGGCCGAGGCAGATGCCGCTACAAGCGGGCTACAGCGACTCTACCGACTTCAGCATCTCGGGCTGGAACGTGGTGCGCAGGCGGACCAGCGACTCGTGGGTGGCCTTTCTGCGGCCGGTTATGAGGTCGGTGTCGGGCTGGACGAGCGAGCCCTGGACCTCTTCGTCGTCGAAATCGTAGTTTGTCCGCTGCTTGTAGGACACGGTGTGGGCGCCGTCGCGCTTGACCGCGGGCTCGCCGGAGGGCGCGGCGGCCTGGGTCTGGCCCAGGGCACTGCCCCCGAGGAGACCGGAGGCGAAGACCAGGGCGAGCAGCTGGCGGGTGAGGCGGGTCGGGCCGGTAACAAGGGGGGACTTGGACATGGGGGCACCTTCCTTGGTTTGCTGCTTACAGGCGCGGCAGGGCGGGGACCCGGACCTACAGTGCACCGAGTCTGCAGGTCGAGAGGTCGGTCGCCGCCGCGCTCAAGTTGACAAGCTCGGGCGGGCCCTCCAGCGGTCGCCGCCGGCGCTGCGGCGGCGATCGGAGGGTCGTTGCGAGCTACGGAAGGTCTTAACGGGAGAGGGGGGGATTCGATCTAAGCCGAAAACTGGGCCGAAAGCTGGGCCGAAAGCTGGGCCGAAAACTGGGCCGGAAGCGGGCCCGGAAGCTTTTTAGAGCTTGGGCGGTGTGGGCTCGACACACAGGCTCCAGGTGCCGGGTACCGCGACCGCATCCCAGGCACGTTGCACGGCCTGCCACTCGGTGCTGCAGCGGCCGTACAGGTTCTCGGCGGCCTGGGCGCTGGCGTAGCGGGCGGCCTGGAAGTTCGAGCTGCTGGTGAGGAGCTTGGTGTTGGTCATGTACCAGATGCGCAGCGCCTTCTCGATGCCGATCTTGGGCACCTGCACCGTGGTCTTGCTGCGCGGGTGCTTGCCGCCGTCGCTCAGAAGGACGTGCACGAGGTTCAACAGGCCGCTGTTGAGGTGCACGCCGCCGTTGTCGACGCCGCCGGGCATGACGCGCTCGGGGTAGTAGTCCTTGCTCTGGCCATCCTTGGTGGGGTTGTCCATGAAGCGCAGCGAGCCGCCCGGCAGGCTCGGTCCGGCGACCTCCTTGCCGAGCAGCCAAGTGTCGGCGGTGTCGGTGATGGCCGCGGGGTTGCCGAGGTCCGAGCCGCCCGACTCCTTCCAGGCGTGGGCGCCCGAGCCGAACACGTCGGACATGCCCTCGTTGAGGGCGCCGGACTCGTTGAGGTAGGCCAGGTTCGAGGTGCTGCTGGTCACCGCGTGGGTGATCTCATGGGCGGTGACGTCGAGGCCGAGGCTCAGGTCCTTGAGGATCTTGTTGTCGCCGTCGCCGTAGACCATCTGGCTGGCGGCGGCGATCCAGGCGGCGTTGTTGGGCGAGCAGCTGGCGCCGCCGAAGAACGTGATGTGGACGCTGGAGCGCAGCGGCGCGCCCTTGTTGTCGTAGGAGTCGCGGCCGAAGAAGTGCTTGTAGAAGTAGTACGTGCTGCCGCCGTGGTCGTAGACGTTGTTCACCGTCGCGTCGGCGACCGTGGCGTCGCCCTCGCCGCGGGTCTTGGTGCCGGGCAGGCTGCCGGTGCTCGCCAGGCACACGCGCAGGGTGTAGACGGTGCGCGAGAGGGCGGTGTAGATGCGGCTGAGCTGCGCCACGACCTTGCCGTCGCGCGGGCTGACGAAGATCTCTTCCGAGGTGTAGCCGCTGGCGCTGTTGTAGGAGACGACCGCCCGGTAGGTCAGCGCGGGCGCGCCTTCCAGGGCGTACACGCGCAGGGCCGGCGGCTCGCTCACCTCGACCTGGCCGCCGAGGGCCCGGCCGGTGAGGGCGCGCGCCAGGGCCTGGTCGCCGGTCAGAAGGACCGCCGCCGGATCGCTCGGCACGATGCGCAGCTCGGGCACGAGCTCGCCGAGGACTGCGCCGATGGCGCCGTCGCTCTCGGCCTGGACGACGACCTCGCCGCCGACCACCGGCACCCCGGCGTGGACCTGCTGGAGCTTGATGAAGCGGCGCCCGGCGGTAACGGTCTGGGTCTCGTCCTTCTCATCGGAGAGGACCGAGAACGTGGTCATCGCCGACAGCCGGTAGGCGGTGGCCAGGCTGCTCAGCACGGCCTGCCCGGCGGCCTCCCCGCTGCGGATCGCGGCGGGGACGTGCCCGGACAGGTACATCGGCGTCCCCGCGCTTCCGAGCTGCACTGTATGGAAGCCGAGCTGACCCAGCGTCTGCCCAGCCGCCGACGGGCCAGCGGGCAGCTGGAGCCCGGCCTGGCTGTCCTCTTGGACCGGCGACGGGAGGGAGTCCTCCTGACAGCCGGAGGCCAGGGCGACGAAGGCCAGCGCAGCAAATGTACAGCTGGAGAGGGTCAGGCGAGCGGGTCGGGCAATTGGGGCAAATCGGGCAGGTTGGGCAAATCGGGCAGGTTGGGTCGATCGGGCTGGGGACATTCAGTGCTCCTTCGCGGGGTCACAGCGAGTTGGCTCCCGACCGACCGGCGATCCGGCCGGTTCTTCGGGATCACGGCTTAATAAGCAGGAGATATGCCACCTTAGAAGACACGTGGGTGAAGATATGCCCCTTGCGAGAGGGGAGCAGCTGATCAGTATCATCCGCGCCACAAGCCCGGGTTTTGTTCCCCTGGGGTCTCCCCCCCCCAGGTTGGGGTCTTGCCCCCTCAGCCTCGACAAATGAGCTCATCAGGGCGGCGATTTTTCTCTGCAGCGGATGAAAGAAATGCTCGCACATCGCCGCGCATGTGGGGTAGGGTCTGCCCGGAGGTTGCGCTTATGGGAAGATTCCTGAGCAGAGTTCTTTGTTCATCCGTCGTCGCTGTCGTCGTCGGCGGCGCGCTGTTTGCGAGCGGCTGCGATCATCCAGGACCCGATAAGGACATGATGGGAGGGACCGAAGATCTGTCCATCCCGAAGCCGGACATGGCCACCCCGCCCAACCCGGATCTGGCGGGACCGACGATCGACATGGCCGTCCCCAAGCCGGACATGAGCGGCAACGTGGACATGGCGGGGAATCCCCCCGATCTTGCCGGTCCGCCGCGCGATATGGCCGGGACCGTCGACATGGCGACGACGGTGGATCTGGCGACGACGATCGATCTGGCGGGGCCGCCGGTCGATATGACGGGCACGCCGGTCGATCTGGCGATGCCGCCGGTCGATATGTCGGGGATGCGTCCGGATCTGGCGACGCCGGTCGACATGTCGATGACCGGCGTGGATATGGCCGGGTCGGCCGATATGGCGATGACCGCGACCGGCGGCATCGGCGACCCGTGCACCGATGACACCAGCTGCAAGGTCGGTCCGGCGCCCAAGTGCTGGAAGGCCAACATCCTCAACAACACGGCCAACCCGCCGACGCCGGGCGGCTACTGCTCGGCGGCGTGCACCGCGGACGCGCAGTGCGGCACCGGCAACCGCTGCGTGAACCTGGGCCCGGGCAGCTTCTGCCTGGCCGGCTGCAGCAACGCCACCACCTGCCGTCACCCCGGCTACGCCTGCAGCTACTACGACACCGCGGGCATCTGCTTCCCCGACACCCGCCTTGACTGCGATCCCAAGGCGGCGATGGGCGCGTGCACCGAGGCGGGCACCGGCAAGGCCGGCGGCTGCCTGCGCCAGGCGTACGAGAACAAGGGCATCTGCTCGGCCAGCTGCACCGTCGGCCCCGGCACCTGCGCGGCGCTCGGCGGCATCAACCGGCAGTGCATCTACCTCGACGCCACCAAGACCACGGCGATGGACAACTGGAAGGGCGCCCTGTGCGTGCAGAGCCCGGCGACGCCGCTCAACCCGGGCGATGCCTGCCGGTTCCTCAACGAGTGCAAGGACGGCTACCAGTGCGATAACGTCGGCGGGACCTGCCAGCAGCTGTGCGCCAAGGGCGGCATGCCGGCGTGCGCAATGGGGACGTGCACCGACGCGTTCATGACCCCGGCGACCGGCCCCGGCATCTGCCGCTAGGCTGAGCCTGCCCGGTCGGTCCGCCGGCCGGTCGGCGACACCAAGGGCCCGCGCGGAGAGCTCCGCGCGGGCCTTTTTATTTGCTGCTAGTTCAGCGCCAGGTGACGGAGCGCGGCGGCGGTGAGGACGCCCTCGTCGCAGAGGGCGCGTATGGCGGCGATCTCCTGGTACAGCGGCCGGTCGGCGGTCAGCATCGGGACGCGGGCGCGGATCTCCTGCAGCACGGCGGCAAGCGCGCTGGCCGGCTGCAGCGGGCCGCGGAGGCTTATGCCCTGAGCGGCGCAGCACAGCTCGATCGCCAGCACGGTGCGCACGTTGTCGACGATGCGGGCGAACTTGTCGGCGGCGTGCACCCCCATCGACACGTGATCCTCGCGCCCGGCCGAGGACGGGATCGAGTCCACCGAGGCCGGGTGGGCGAGGATCTTGTTCTCCGAGACGAGCGCCGCCGCGGTCACCTGGGCGATCATGTAGCCGGAGTTGAGGCCGCTCTGCGGGGTCAAGAAGGCCGGCAGCCCCGAGGACAGGTGGGGGTTTACCAGCTGCTCGATGCGGCGCTCGGCGATGTTGGCCAGCTCGGCGACCGCGATGCCGGCGAAGTCGAGCGCCAGGGCCACCGGCTGGCCGTGGAAGTTGCCGCCGCTGAGGATGTCGTAGCTGCAGCCGCCCGGCTCCTCGGCGGCCGGCGTGGTGAAGATGAGCGGGTTGTCGGTGGCGCTCTGCACCTCGCGCAGGAGGACCTGCTCGACGTAGCTCAGGGCGTCGCGGGTCGCCCCGTGGACCTGCGGCATGCAGCGCAGCGAGTAGGGGTCCTGCACCTTGCCGCAGTTGCGGTGCGACTCGACAATCGGGCTGCCGGCCAGGAGCGCCCGCAGGTTGGCGGCGACCACCGTCTGGCCCGGGTGGGGGCGCGCGGCGTGGATGCGCGGGTCGAACGCGCGCGGCGTGCCGAGCAGCGCCTCCAGCGACATCGCCCCGGCGAGGTCGGCGAGCCGGCAGGTGTCCAGCGCGTCTCCTAGCGCGAGCAGCCCGATCGCGGTCATGCACTGGGTGCCGTTGACCAGCGCCAGCCCTTCCTTGGCCTGCAGGACCACCTTCTCGATGCCGGCGGCGCGCAGCGCCTGCTCGGCCGGCTCGGTGCGCAGCGGCCCCGGCCAGCCGACCTGCACCTCCCCCTCACCGATGAGGGCCAGCGTCAGGTGGGCCAGCGGCGCCAGGTCGCCCGAGGCGCCGACCGAGCCCTTGGCCGGCACGCACGGGTGGATGTTGTGGTTTAAAAGGTCGCACAGCCGCTGCGCGACCTCGACGCGGGTGCCGCTGTGGCCGAGCGCCAGGGTGCAGGCGCGCAGCAGCATCATCGCCCGCACCACCGGCACCGGCAACAGCGGCCCGACGCCCGCGGCGTGCGAGCGGATGAGGTTGCGCTGCAGCTCCTCGATCTGCGCGGCGCTGATCCGCACGTCGGCCAGGAAGCCGAAGCCGGTGTTGATCCCGTAGACGCTGGGGGCGCGATCCCCGCCGGCCACGATCTGGTCGACGACGGTGCGGGCGCGAGCGATGCGGGCGATCGCCGCGGCCGCGAGCTGCACCTTATGCCCGCCGCGGCTGACGGCGGCGAGCGCGCGCCAGGTCAGGGAGTCTTCACCGATGGAAAAGGGCGAAACGGGGTGGGTCATCTGCGGAAGTCCTTATCTTGTCGGGCGTCGTCAGCGGCGCCGCTGTGCCGCTGTACCACAGCTTGCTCCCCGCGCGGGGCGGGGCGGCAGGGCGGCGTCGCTGCTCATGACGCCCGCTCCAGGACGAGGG
>DAOMZC010000081.1:0-13528 GCA_035437965.1 Pseudomonadota bacterium | reverse complement strand
CGGCACCGAGAACGCCGCCCCGAGCAGCGTCGCCACCACGCCGCCGAGGATGCGAAGGGCCGAGCGACGCTCTTTATCGTGAATGTCTGCCATGACTTGTTTACCCGCTTGCTGTCGCGCTGCAGGTTGAGTTTACCGCGAACTGCGCCGCGCAGGGCCGCCGCGACGCCCGCGCGCTGCTCAGGGCGTGGTCTGGAAGGGCAGGACCGAAGCGCGCAGCTGGTAGCGGGTAAAAAGCTCGCTCTTCAAGGGCTGGGCGATCTCGGGAGAGGGGAAGTCGCCGACCTGCAGGCGATACTGCTGCCCCGGCTTGGGCGCGGCGCTGGCGGTCTGCAGGGTCGGGCGGTAGCCGGCCTCGCGCAGGCGGCGGATGAGCGCCTCGGCGTCCGCCTTGGTGGGCAGCGGCGCGCTCTGCAGGGTGAAGCGCGGTCGCGGCGGGCCGAAGCTCTTGCCGCGGGGCGCGGCGCCGGGCTCGGGCTCGCTACCGAGCTCGCTGGGGCGCGGGCGGGGGCTCGGGCGATCGAGCAGCGCGCGGTGGAAGGTCAGCGCCTCTTCGGCGTTGGCGATCTCATCGAGCATGGCCAGCGGATCGCTGACCGGGGCCGTCTGCGCCGCCGCTGCCGCCCGGCGCTCGACGCGGCGGCCGCAGAGCACGCCGGCGGCGAAGATCAGGCAGGCGCACAAGGCGCTGCCGATGAACAAGAAGAAGATCTGCCGCCCATCGAGCGGCGCGATCGCCTCGCGCTCCGAGCCGGCGCCGTTCTGGGGGCTTAAGTCTTCGCCGGGCGGCGCCCCTGCTTCCGCCCCGACCTCGCGCTCATCCATCTACTCTCGCGAGTACCACGCTCCCGGCGAGCGGGCAAAATTTCGCCCGCCGCCGCCGGGCCTTGCTCAGCGCAAGAGGAAGTAGGGATCGACGAGCGCGCCGATGACCCGCAGGATCTGGCCGCGCAGGCCGGAGGCGCTGCCGGTCTGCCCCTCATCGATGAGGAACAGGATGCCGTCCAGGGCCGGGACGGCGACCTTCAGGCTCTGGGCCACCTGACCGCTGGAGTCGTCGCGCCGCGCGGTCACCGCCTGCAGCGCGTAGGGCGCGAGCCCCCCGTAGACCCGGAAGCTCACCGAGTAGCCCTCGGGCGGCACCGCCCACCGCGGCGGGACGAGCGACTCGTTGGCTGGCCCGTCGGTGCACTTGCCGTTGCTCACGCTCTTGCACTTGGGCGGGTCGGGATCCGTCGGGTGCGCCGGCTCGCGGGGGACGCGCATGACCAGGTTGCCGATCGCGTTCTCGTAGTGGATGCGGCGGACGCCGCCGACCTCTGTGTGATCGCCGGGGAAGCGGCAGAAGCCGGTGCAGTTGGCGTCGTAGCTTGGATCGTCGCGGAAGTTGTTGGTCAGGTTGAAGTTATTGTTCGGCGGGCTCGCGTTGTTGTAGCTGGCGGTGATGTTGTTCTCTTCCAGCTCACCGGTGAGGACGCACTGGTTGGTCGGCAGGGTAAGCGGCAGCACCGAGAACAGCTCGAACTCGCGGTTGAGCCACGGATCCTGGCACGCCGGGTCGGTGGAGCCCGCCGGGCACGGCTGGGTCGCCGGAGTGTAGCTGCGCGGCTGGTTGTTCGTCGGCCCGATCTGCTCCTTCAGCGCCTGCGGCTCCTTGGGCAGGTACCCGTCGGCCTGCACGACCCCGAGCGGCGCGGTGTTGCCCTCGGGCAGGGTCACGCCGCCGGCGCCCGAGCTGGGGGTGATGCAGCCGAAGACCTCGCTCATGTCGTCCTTGCGGGTGCCGTTGTTGAGCAGGTACTGGCAGCTCGGGGCGGCGCTGGCCTCGGCGGCGCGCGGGAAGCGGTGGCTGATGAAGCCCTGCGGGCCTTGCGCGGCCGGGCAGTGGCCGGGGTCGGTGTCCTTCAAGGTCTCGTAGGGGCCAAGGCGCAGCCGCGGCTCCAGCAGGCGGCTGGCCGCGAACTGGAGCTCGCCCGGGGCCGGCTTGACGCAGCTGCCATCGCTCGCCCGGTTCTGCAGCGCCGGAGTGCCGGTCAGGTTGCCGCTGACCACGAAGGCGTCGCCGCCGCGGATCTCGTAGCGGGTCTCGTCCGGGAAGCAGGCGGCGATGAGCGCCGCGGCACCGTCGCTGCCGAGCTTCCCCCCGCCCTTGGTGGGCGTCTCGGCGGTGATGAGCGGGGCCCGCACGCACCGCCCAGGCACCTCGATGTTGGGGTTGCCCGCCTCGTACTTCTCGTAGGGTGAGCGCGCGCAGACGAAGCCGTCGCCGCACTCCGAGTTGGCGGAGCACTGGATGATGCAGCTGGTCAGCGGCTGGCCAGCACCGTTGAGCCCGGTCACGCGGCAGTACGCCTCATGCTTGACCAGGGGGGTCGTGGTCGCCGTGTGGCGCGGCAGCACCCACGCCTGGTAGTGGTCGCACTTGAGCCCCAGCTTGGCCGGCTCGCAGCTCTTGCGCTCCAGCTCGAACTCGGGCTCGGCGAGCTCGTCGAGCGTCAGCGCGTCCACGAGATCACTGCCGGCGCCCGAGCTTACCTGCTGCTGCGCCCGGGTGATACGATAGCGGCGCAGCCAGGTCGTCGCCCACTCGGTGTCGCCGCTGGTATCGACCATGACGTTCTGAGACAGGGCGCGGCAGGCCGCGGCGGCGGAGTTGGACAGGCAGACGCCGGGCGCGGTGCCCTGCAGCGACTCCAGGCGGCACAGGGTCCCGGACGGGCAGTCGTTGTTGCTGAGGCAGCCGATCAGCCACAGCTTGTCCCCGTTCTCGACGCCGCGGCTGCAGTAGAGCCCATTTACATCGACGAGCTGGCCGCTGGACAGGAGGCGACCGCTGGTGCGCGACAGCTGGCTCGATAAAAGGCCCTCCCACACCAGCGACCAGGTCTCGTTGGTCGCCGCCAGCGGGTCGGTGAAGGCGGCGATCGTCACCGGACGCCGGGTCGGCTCGACCGGCAGCACCGAGTCCGGGTGGTCCAGGTCGACCGCCTGCGGCCCGATGGCCACGTCGCACACCGGATCGACCGGCAGGTAGTAGTACGGGGCCGGCGCCGGATACAGGAGCTGCCGCCGGGTCTGGTTGTTGGGCCCCGCAATGGTGTTGTACAAAGTGGTAGCCGTGCCGGCGATCTGAGTCGCGTACACCGGCAGGCCCAGGCCGTCGCTGTCGGCGTAGGGTCCTGCCGGCAGGTTGGTCTGATCCTCGAAGCGCGAGACGTTGCGCTGGACGTTGCTCAGGCGATCCTGGGGCGTCACCGTGCGCGACTGCAGCAGCGCCGGCAGGTTGTACTGCTCGGGCGCCGGCAGCTCCTGCGAGCGGGTGTGCAAGAGGGCCAGCCGGCGCTGCGCGGCGCAGTCGGGGAAGCAGGCGCGGTAGGACGGCTGCGGGCAGCTATCGGCCAGCTGCAGCCCGAGGATCGAGCCGCCGCCGCCCAGCACCCAGCCGTAGTCGCCGACCCACACTGCGCCGTCGGGGCGCAGCCAGCTGGTCGTCGGCGCCGTCGGCCAGTAGCTGCACAGGGCTGGATCGGTGTTGTTGCACGGCAGCGTATCCAGGTGCAAAAAGCCGACGTCGGTCGGCACGCTGCCGTTGGGCATGGTGATGCCGGGGCTGGCCGCCAGCGGGCGCCGCGGGGTCGAACGGCTCACCGGGATGCACGAAAGCCGGCGCAGGTTGGACTCGTTGAACTCATCGGGCAGCACGCGCAGCTTGCCGCCGGCGTTCTGCATGAGGAAGCGCGGGTCGGGGTTGGTCTCGCACTCTACTTCGTTGTCCAGGTCGATCACCCGCACCGTGCTGTCGCGCGCCGTCACGTAGGCGAAGCGGCCGGCCTCGGTCCGCGGCGTCACCCGGATCACGTCGATGCCGGGGCGACCGCTGCGCAGGGTCTCGTTGCGCGACTCGAAGTCGAGCGGCACCTGGCGCGGCGTGCCGATGAGGTGCCCGCCCGGGCTCGCGTCCAGCTCCAGGTCCACCACCGTCAGCGCCGAGCCGACCTGATCGCCGATGAGCAGCCGGTGGCCCTCCGCGTCCACCGCCAGGGTCGCCGGATAGCTGGCCGCGTGCATCGCGCCCCCGGCAGGCAGCATGTTCGGATCCGGCATGAGCGGGGAGGTGTCGCCGCCGCAGTCCGCCGGACACTGCAGCTTGGCAAGCTCCGTCGGGCTGAGCCGCCGCGGCGCCTTCTTGGGGTCCGCCGGATCAAAGGCGATCGCCTCGGAGATGCGGCCCGGCGGCGCCCCGCTCCCGGCCGCCGGCTTGTCCAGATCGACCACGGCGATGAGGCCGCAGGTCGGGTAGGCGATGACGACCGGGCGGGTGGTGGGGGTCGCCCACGGCGCCACCTCGACCCAGCCGGGCCGGGCACGCAGCGGCATCTGGTTGCCCGCGCTGTCCAGGTACCACGGCCGCCACTGCTTGGGGCACGAGCCGGCGTCGCAGTTCTGGGTCGCGCAGGTCTGGCCGGCGTCGTCGCAGCTGTCGCGGCGCCGGGTCAGCTCTGCCACCGCCTGCAGCTCGACGACCGAGACATCGCAAGAGCCGACATTGGTGGTCACCGCCCAGGCCCCCGGCGCGGTCACCCGGCCGTCGGGGAGGCGCTGCTCGGGCGGGGAGAAGGACCGCACGTGCTCGGGGAGCAGGCCGGTGGGCAGGAAGCCGAAGCCCGGCTGGCCGCCGTGCAGGTTCTGCAGCCGGCCGGTCGTCGACAGGCCGGGCGTGGTCGCCCCGGTGTTGGCCACCGCCATCTCGCCGCGCGTGGTGTTGGTGATGACCATCGAGAGCGCGCGGCGGGTGCACGCCGGCGCCGGGGTGCCGCAGCCTATGTTGTCGCCCGGGCAGCACGGGTAGTCGGGGTCGCGGCCGAGCGCGCGCGCGGCCTGGCGGACCTTGGCGAAGTAGGACTCGGTGCGTACCCGGCGGTGGCTCTCGTCGCACTCCTGCAGCGCCAGGACCGTGACCTTCGGGGTCAGGTCGCGCCAGGTCACGTCGGCGCACCAGGCGCTGAGGTAGCCGGCGGGATCACGCTCCGGGTCGCCGCCCTGCGGCAGGCACTTGTTGCCATCGGTGTCGAGCTCGTAGTCGACGCAGAACAGCGCTGCATCGCTGGGCCGATCGAGCGAGCGGCTGGGCGTGGAGAGCGGCTGGGTGCCGCAGCTCCCTTGCATGAGCACGCAGCCCAAAAGCAGCGTCGCACCGGTAGCCGGACTTTTCAGGACGCGGGCCAGGTCGCGGCTGGACATCAATCTACTCACGGCTACTCCACCTTCTTGGGCGACGGCAGACCGATGCGCGCGACGGTGCGCCTGTAGGTCGGGCTGCGGGGGTCAAGGTCGACGACGGCGATCGCGCTGTCCAGGTAGGTGCTGACATACGCGCGCGGCCCGAGCTGCGGCTGGGCGCCGCCAAAGGGTCGGGGACGCAGATCCGGGGCGCTCGGGCAGGTCACCCCGAGCCGCTTGGCCTCTCCGTCGCTGATATAGGGATCGGCGCAGGGATCGATGCCGTTATTGGCACCGAAGTTGAGCGCGATATCCAGCGGCCCGCGGCCGATCTGGATGGTGCCGGTGAGCTCGCCGGTGTCGGCGTCGACCTCGGCGACCTGGCCGGACAGGTAGCAGGTCGTGTAAAGCCGGGTCGCCAGCGTCGGCACGCCCATGTTCAGCCGCGGCGTCCGGGCAAGCGCCAGCCGCGACGGCCCCAGGCACAGGTTGGAGACGCTCAGGACCTGGTTATTGGGGACGCCGCTGCCGGTGCTGCGCAGCCGCGTGTCCATCACCGCCAGCGACGGCGGCGAGTACACCGCGAAGAAGGCGCGGTTGCCGCCCGGCTCGAAGATCACGTCCCGGACATCGTCCGCGGTGGCCGAGAACTGGTTGGCGATGGACAGGATCAGCCCCGGCACGACCCGCGGGCCGGTGGCCGTGCCGAGCCGGAACGTCGACAGCTGCCCGGTCAGGCGCGAGGTGACGTACCACGGCTGGCTGAGATCGCCGGGGATGCGCGGCGCCACCGCGAACGCCCCGCGCCGCATGTCCGAGCCGGGGAACAGCGAGATGCTCACGTCCTGCAGCACGGGCGGCTCGGGGCTCGTCGGGTTGCCCGGCAGCTCGAAGGCGGAGACCTGGGCGTTGGGCAGGTGGGTGGCGATCAGGTACTGGTAGTAGTGGCCGGGGACCTTGTTGCCCATCGCGTCGCGGGTGTAGCAGTCGGGGCTGTTCTTCTGGGCCCCGCCGTAGAAGGTCCCGCGCTCGTGGATGCCGCCCGGCTCGACGCAGCCGCGATCGATGGTCAGGCCCAGCGGCTCGGGCGGCAGCAGGAAGCGCGGCTGGGTCCCGAGCGTCGGGTTGTTCATGTCGATGAGGACGTCGTCGACGGTCCGCTGCACCCGGTTGCGATCGGCGCACTCTTTAAGGACATAGGAGTCGCCGGGGTTGCGGCTGACCGTCGCCCGATCATCGGCGCGCGGACCGCTGTCGCAGTTAAGCTCGCCGCTGGCACCGCGCGCGCAGCCGCAGTTCAGATCGAGGCGCGGATCTTCGGTCGCCTGGCGGCCAAACAGCAGCGGCCGCGTCGCGTCGATAAAGGTGACCGAGGGATCGCCGCGCACCGTAAGGTACAGCCCGCGGTGCAAGAGGTTCTGGCGCGGCGCCGCCTGCGGCCACAGCGGCGGATCCTCGGCGAGCACCCGCAGCGTACCGGGGAAGAAGCCGATCTTGAGGGTCTGATCGGCAAGGATGAAGCGCTGCGGCTCGCAGTTGACGATATTCGGATCGTCGATGTCGCGCTGGCAGTAGCAGCGGTCAAACTGCGCCGCCGGCCCCGCGGTCAGCGCCTCGTCGCGCTCGGTCTGCTCGATGGTCGCGCTGCTGCCTAGGGCGTAACCCGAGGCGCTGCAGTTGACCTTGCCGCAGCCGAGGTCGTCGGCATCCTTGGCGGGGAAGTCACCGGCGCCGTAGCGGCGGAAGCAGGCGACCGCGCGCTCGTGGCGGAGCAGATCGACGGCAAACAGGGTCGAGCCGCCGAAGGTGAGATCCGCGTTGGTGTTGGTGGCATAAAGGATGTCGCCCAGCGGATCCACGGCGAGGCTGCCGGGGAAGAACATGCAGTGCGACGGCGGGTCGGTGTTCTCGGCGCTGGCCTCCCAGGGCCGACAGCTGGGAGCGCGCGTGCTCTGGGTCGTGCAGCCGGGGAGCAGCACCTCCATCACGAGCAGCGCGCCCCCGGCCACAGCTACGGGGAGCCGTGCCCGGGATGCCGTAAGGAAACGAAAGATGGGGGAAAGTCGGCGCGGTGCACAAGCTGTCACAGTCTGCGAAGGTTGCCCCAGGCTGTACAGAGAGTCAACGTCTGCGGGTCGGTGGCGCGTGCGGGCGGGTCGGGGTGCCGCGGCGCGGGCGGCAGGGACGGGCGGCGGCGGGCGCGCCCCGGCTAGGGCGACTCTGTCACTTCTTCGAGAAGCCGCGCCCAGTAGATGATGCGGTTACAGTTCGGACACAGCTCCAGGGAGTTGCCGCGCTGCAGCGTGTTGTAAAGCTGCGGCGGGATGTTCATGTTGCAGCCCCGGCAGGTCCCATCGCGCACCGCGACCACCGCCAGACCCCGGCGCAGGCGGATCGTGCCGTAGCGCTTGAGCACGTCCGGGCGCAGCTGCTTGGCCATCTGGTCGCGCTGGCTGCGCGCTTCGGCGAGCTCGGCGTTGATCTCGGTGAGCCGCTTCTCGACGGCGTCGCGCTCGGCGGTGAGCTCGCGGCGGTCCGCCTCGAGCTTGGACTCGTGCTCGCCGATCTTCTGCCGCTGCTCCTCGATCACCGCGACCAGCTTCTGGACCTCTTCCTCGCGGGTGTCGAGCTGGCGGCGGGTCGACTCGAGCTCACGCTGGGCGGCGTTGGACTCCTTCAGGTTCTTGACCTGCGACAGCTTGGCCTTGGCGCGGCTCAGCTGATCGTTGGCGTCCTTCTGCTCGTCCTCCTGGCTCTTGCGAAACGCTTCGGTGTCTTGGAACTCGGCGCGCTCGCGGGCTAGAAGCTTTTCTAGCTCGGCGATGCCGTTCTGAGCTGCCAAAAGCTTCTGCGGCAGCGAGCGGGTCAGCGCCTCCAGGTCCTGCAGCCGAGCGTCGTGACGCTGTAGCTCCTCAAGCAGCTTCAATTGGTCACGCAAGCGATTTCCTCCGGTCAAACGATTTTGAGTCTGTGGGCCCACCTGGACTTGAACCAGGGACCAGCCGGTTATGAGCCGGCCGCTCTGACCAACTGAGCTATGGGCCCAATGTGGGCACCTGACGCGGTGCACCGTAGCGAAACAATTTTGAAATGGCAAGGCCCGCTGCCGCCGGACCAGGCCCCGACGGGCAGGCCTTGGCAGGCTTTGGCAGGCCTTGGCGGGCGCGAGCTTGGGCGGCGAGCTACCAGATCGTGCACTGGTTCTGGCGGACCATCTTGTCGGACTTCTCGCACTTCCAGGCCGCGGCGAAGTCGGGCAGGTTCGACAGCGGGCCGTTTACCCGGAACTCCGGCGGCGAGTGCGGATCGACGGTGACCAGGAGCCGCGAGTACTCCGGACGGCGCTTCTCGCACCACGCCTGCGCCATGCCGAGGAACAGCAGCTGCTCGTCATTGAGGCCGCTCACGAACGAGCTCGCCGCCGGCCGCACCTCGGGCCGGGCCTTCTGCGCCGCTCTATAAGAGGTGAGCGCGAGCTTGATGCCGCCGAGGTCGGCGATGTTCTCGCCCAGGGTCAGCTTGCCGTCGAGGTGGAGGTCGTCGATGGGCTTGTAGCCCTGGTACTGCTCGACGACGCAGGCGGCGCGCTGGTTGAACTCGGTGTTGACCTTGTCGGTCCACCAGTCGCGCAGGTTACCGTCGGCGTCGAACTGCCGCCCCTCGTCATCGAAGCCGTGGGTCACTTCGTGGCCCATGACCATGCCGATGGCGCCGAAGTTGACCGAGCGGTGGGCGCTGCGCCCGAACATCGGCGGCTGGAGGATGCCGGCGGGGAAGACGATTTCGTTCAGCGGCGGCTCGTAGTAGGCGTTGACCGTTGGCGCCGTCATCTCCCACTCGCTGCGGTCGAGGGGCTTGCCGATCTTGCCGAGGTCGCGGCGGGCCTCGAACGCCGAGGCGGCGGCGAGGTTCTGGGTGTACGAGTCGGCGCGCACCACCAGCGAGTCGTAGCGGCGGGGCTTGTCGGGCGAGCCGATCTTGTTGGCGATCCGGTGCAGCTTGCCGAGCGCCTGGGTCCGCGTCGCCGCGTCCATCCAGCCGAGCGCCTTGATGTTCTGCTCCATCGCCGCTTCGATGTTGCGGGTGATCTCCAGCGTCTTTTCCTTGCCGTCCTTGCCGAAGGTCTGCTGCACGAACGGGACCGCCAGCGCCTCGCCCAGGGCATGATCGGTCGCGGCGACGCAGCGCTTCCAGCGCGGCAGGAGCTTGTCGGTGCCGGTCAGGCGCTTGCTGTAGAAGGCGAAGTTCTCGTCGACAAACGCGCGGCTGAGGGTGGACGCGGCGCCGTGCACCTGGTGCCAGCGCAGGTAGATCTTCAGGTTGTCCAGGCTCTCCTCACCGAGCAGCTTGTCCAGGCCGGCGAAGAACTCGGGCGAGGTGACGTTGAGCTCGCGGATGCGCGGGAAGCCGAGCTCGCCCAGGTAGGTCGTCCACGGGAACTTCGGCGCCGTCTTGACGATGCCGTCGAGCTCGAGGCGGTGGTAGATCTTCTTGGGCTCGCGGCGGTCGGTGCGCGACAGCGATACGGCGGCCAGCTTCTTCTCGATGGCGAAGATGGTGGCGGCCTTCGCCTGGGCGTCGGGCAGCCCGGCCAGGGTCAGCATGCGGGCGACGTGGGCCAGGTACTCCTTGCGCAGCGCCTCGCTCTTCTCGTCGGTCTTCAGGTAGTAGTCGCGGTCGGGCAGCCCGAGGCCGCCCTGATCCAGGCTGCCGATCACCCGCGAGGCATCCTTGAAGTCCTGCTGCGATGAAAAGTGAAAAAGCGGCGCCCCGAGGCCGAGGTGCTGGCGGGCCACTTCCTTGGCCAGATCATTTAGCGAGCTGACCTTGGCGATCGGCGCCAGCAGCGCGGCGAGCTCGGTCTTGGCGGTGGTCTCGATGCGATCCTCGGCCATGCACGCCGCGTAGAAGTCGCCCAGCTTCTTGAGCGTCGGGTCGCCGCCGCCCTTGCCGGCCGCCGCGTCCTCCAGGATGTGGCGCAGGACCGACTGGTTGCGCTCGTGGATCTCGGAGAAGCCGCGGCTCCAGGTGGGGCGATCGGCGGGGATCTGGGTGCGGGCGAGCCAGCCGCCGCAGGCAAAGCGGTAGAAGTCATCGCACGGCTTCACCGAGCGGTCGATGATGCTCTCATCGATGCCGAGCGACGTGGTCGGGCTGGTCGCTGCGGCGGGGGCCGAGGGGTCGGGCTGGCTGTGGACGGGCGCGGCCAGGCACAGGGCCAGGCCCAGGCCGGCCACGCTCAGCGCCTTGCGCCTTTGATCGGGTTTTCGGAAAGGAGTAGTGCGAGGGGATGGTTTCAGCATGGTGCGTCATATAACACCGCTCATGCCGGGTGAGTTCGTGGTTTTTGCCGGGGCGGGCCGGCTGGCCTGGCTTCGGGCCGGCTGGCCTGGCTTCGGGCCTGCCGGCCTGCCGGCTGGCCTGTCTTGACGATCGGCTAGGGGTCGGCATCGCCCAGCGCGAGCTGCAGGCTCGGGCCGAGCTTGACCTCAAGCGGGCCGCCGCTTGTCTGCAGCACCTCGCCGTCGATCGTGTAGATGGTCTCGCTCGCCTCGATGCGCAGCTGCTGCGCCGGGTGGTTTACGTAGCGCGGGTCGCGCGGCAGCGGCCCCTTGCCGGACGCCACCGAGGACAACAGGCGCCAGGCGGCGAGCGGGTTTAGAAGCTCACTGCGATCGAAGGGCAGCTTGCCGCGCGCCAAAAGCGGCGTCAGCATCGCAAATTCGCGGCTGGAGACCGCGTAGGCGAGGAAGTGGAAGGTCTCGCGGGTGCGCGGGTCGGTGAACGGCTCGATGGCGCGGTTGATGGCGCCGGTGGTGTTGGCGAAGACCGCCGTGAAGTGGTGGTAGGGCAGCTCGCTGCCGTCGGCGATGACCGAGCCCTGCATGTCCTCGAAGAGCTCCGACATCGAGGTGCGCAGCGGGCTCACGGCGGCGGCGATGGCGCGCAGGCCAAGACCGAGCGCGGCCAGCTTGCCCTTGTTGCCGCTCTCGTAGCGATCGAGCAGCCGCACGAGCGGCCCCATGCCGAAGGTGAAGCCGTAGCTGCGCTGCTCGCCCGCGGTGATCTCCATCACCGGGACCTCGCGCCACAAGAGCTTGTCGGTGAGATAAGCGCGCATGATCGACCGGAAGTTCTCCCCCGGCGAGGCGGTCATGCCGCAGATCCGCCCGGTCACGTTCATAGTCCCGCCGCCAAGGAGCGCCAGCCGCGGCAGCGGATCGCCGGGCGGCTGGTTGCGCAGCATCTCGTTGATGACGTGATAGATGGTGCCGTCGCCGCCGTAGATGCACACGAGCTTGGGGCGCTGGCCGACGCTGACGAGCGCCTCGCGCACGTCCTTTATCTCGTCGGTGACGATGCGGCGCACCGACTTGGCCTCTTCGCTGTCAAGGACCTCGGCGAGGGCGCGCCAGCGGCCGCCCGCCTGCGGGTTGCACAGAAGCACTACGTCTTTGGGCTTGTGGGTGGACATCGCGCCCCTTTATTAAATAAATTCTCGGGCAAATGGGTGGGCAAACTCACGGGCCGGCATCTTCCGGCATCCCCGGCATCCCCCAGCATTCGACGAACGCCGGCGGCACGCAGACGATCCCCTTGTTAATAGTAATGGGCCCTTGCGCTTGTTAATGGGTCTTTGTTAATGGGCTTTTGTTAAGGGAAGGTAAATTGACTTGCGTGACGTAAACCCTCCATAATGTCGCCTAGTTGGTAGGTCTACCTACACCCTTGCGCGGCGCGCGGCGCGCGGCAGGATCCTTTAGCACCCCAGCCACCCCACTCGGCCAATGCCCGGGGCGAACCCAGAGCGAACCCCAGAGCGAACCCCAGAGCGAACCACGGACTAGCGCAACTTGGGTCTGATTCCTGAAAGCAAAATCGCGGAGATCCGCGATCGGACCGATATTGTTGCGATAATCGGCGAGCACGTACCCTTGCGTCGCGCCGGGGTGAACCACCTGGGCCTCTGCCCGTTCCACCAGGAGAAGTCGCCCAGCTTCAACGTGAGCGCGAGCAAGCAGTTCTTCTACTGCTTCGGCTGCCAGAAGTCGGGCGACGTGTTCCGCTTCCTGATGGAGCTCGAGGGGCGGACCTTCGTCGACGTCGCGCGCGACCTGGCGCGGCGGGCCGGGGTGGACATCCCCGAGGAGGCCGCCGAGGCCAGCCCGCAGCGGCGGGCGCAGCGCCTGCAGCAGGAGAGCGAGCGGGCGCGGCTGCTCAAGCTGTGCGAGCTGGCGGCGCGCTTCTACGAGGCGCAGCTCGCCGAGCACGAGCGCGCCCGCCACTACATCGAGAGCCGCGGCATCAGCGCCGAGATCCGCGCCCGCTTCCGCCTCGGCTATGCGCCGCCGGCGTGGGACGCGCTCATCCGGGCCATGGCGCAGCGCGGCGTCCCGCACGAGCTGGCCGAGAGCGCCGGCCTGGTCCTGCGCAAGGAAGGCGTGGCGGCGCTGCCCGCCGGCGCCCCGGCCACCGCCCACAGCCACTACGATCGCTTCCGCGACCGCGTGATGTTCCCGCTGCTGGTGCCGATCATTGGCCCCGCGGCGCGGGCGGCCGGGGCGACGGCGCTCGGCGACGTCATCGCCTTCGGCGGGCGCGTGCTGCCCGAGGCCCACTCCGAGGGGGCCAAGTACATCAACTCGCCCGAGACGCCTCTATATAAAAAGGGCGACAACCTGTACGGGCTGCACGCCGCCCGCGAGCCGATCCGGCAGCGCCGCCAGGTGGTCCTGGTCGAGGGCAACTTCGACGTGCTGGCGCTGCACCAGCACGGCTTCGAGAACACGGTGGCCCCGATGGGCACCGCGCTCACCGAGGCGCAGATCCAGAAGCTGTCGCGGCTGCTCGGGTCCGATGGGCACGTGGTCCTGATGCTCGACGGGGACAAGGCCGGCCGCTCGGCGACGATGAAGGACATCGCGCTGTTCATGTTCAGCCAGGCCAACCTCAGCGATGTGGCGCTCTTGTCGCAGCGCGACGTGGACGTGCGGGTCGCCCGGCTGCCCGACGGTGAAGATCCCGACACGTTCGCCCAGCGCGACCGCGAGGGCCTGGCCCGCTGCGTGCGCGCGGCCAAGCCGGCGCTCGACTACGTGCTGGATGAGGCGATCGCCCAGGCCGAGCATGACAGCGTCGCGGGCAAGGCCAAGGTGCTGGCCAAGGTCGCGCCGCTGCTCAAGTCGCTGCGCAACCAGACGGTGCAGGAGCTGCACGTCGATCGGCTGGCGAGCTCGCTAAGCATCAGCACCGACCTTGTGTGGCGGCACCTGCAAGGAGTGCAGATCCCTTCGGTTGCGGCGATCAC
>DAOMZC010000080.1:0-13634 GCA_035437965.1 Pseudomonadota bacterium | reverse complement strand
GGAAGAACTTGAACGCCGCGCGCACGTCGCCGTAGGCCAGCGTGAGCGCCGCCTGGCCGCTCGGGCCCGGGTGGGTGATGGCGGTCCCGTTGGCCTGGCGGTAGCGCGGCGCGTAGACGGCGCAGCAGGAGTTGAAGGCGCTGGCCTGGATGCGGGTCGCCACCAGGTCGGTGGCCCGGTTGAGGCTCGGGTCGTCCACCGGACCGTTCCAGTTGCCGCCGATGTACGTAGTCGGGTGCACATAGAACACGTCCGCGGCGGTCGCGGCGGGGTCGGCGGCCGGGAGCTCGGGCAGGGCTGCCATGGCGGCCGCCGGCCCAGGATTCCCCGGCGGCAGCGAGCTCCACGCCGCGGCGTCTGCATAGTCGGGAGCGCGCGGAACCGCCGCGGCGTCGAACGCCCGCCGCGGCGTCATCGCCAGCTCCACCAGCTCGACGAAGAAGATCAAAATGAGTCCGCTGGCGAGCAGGACCAGCAAGCCCAGGCCCAGGCCCAAGGTCAGGCCCAGCCGCCGCCGCTTCGTGTAGGGCCGCCGCATTTTACGGAGCTGGCGGCGATGGCGGCGATGGTGGTGATGCCAGCGCTGGACCGGCGCTGCCGGCGGACGCCGCCCGCTCGCGGTAGCAGACGTACGCCACCGATGCGGCGTTGGGCATGTCGAGCGGATACTTGGTCACCGCGACCTCGACCGCGTGCACGGCGAAGTTGCCGACGAGCTCTTGGGCGATGTGCTCGGTGAGGGTCTCGAGCAGGGCGAAGCTGCGCGCCGCGCAGAGCTTCTTTATCGCCTTGTTCGCTTCGTAGTAGTCAAAGCGGATGGCCGCGGTCTCTTCCGCCTGCTCGGGCGGGATGCGGCTCACCCAGACGACGAGGTCGACGCTGATGCGCTGGGGGATGTGGTTCTCGCAGGCGTGAAATCCGATCTCGCACTCATAGGACAGACTGCGACAGATGATCTTATCAAGCTCACGGTGCATGTTCCCATGAACACTACAGCCGCGCCGGCCTGTCAAGGTCAATCACAAGCTCGGCTTGCGCGGAGCTCGGCTTGCGCGGAGCTTGGGTTGCGCGGAGCTCGGCTTGCGCGGAGCTTGGCTTGCGCGGAGCTTGGCTTGCGTGAAGCTTGGCTTGCGCCCGCGGGGGCCCATGATACTGTGCCGCGTTGCCCGCGCCGGGCCGCTGCGAAGGTCGTGATGTCGACGCCTCATTCACCGAGCCATCCGGAACACCCCAACACCCGCCACTACAAGTACTACGACTTCATCATGGCCGCGTTCGTCGCGGTCCTCGTGTGCTCGAACCTCATCGGCGCCGGCAAGAGCTGCGAGTTTCTCGGCCTCAAGTTTGCCGCCGGGAATATCTTTTTCCCGATCAGCTACATCTTCGGCAACATCCTTACCGAGGTCTACGGCTACGCCCGCGGGCGCAAGGTAATCTGGGCCGGCTTCGGCGCCCTCCTTTTCGCCGCGCTCATGTCGCAGGTGGTCATCCACCTGCCGCCCAACCCCGACGAGCCGATGAACAAGCTTTATCAGCCGGCGCTCGATCTGGTGTTTGGCAACAGCTGGCGGATCATCGCCAGCTCGGTGGTGGCGTTCTGGGTCGGCGACTTCGCCAACTCGTACGTGCTGGCCAAGATGAAGCTGTGGACGCGCGGCCGCTACCTGTGGACCCGGACGATCAGCTCGACGGTGATCGGTCAGGGGCTGGACAGCCTCCTTTTTTATCCGCTCGCTTTTTTGGGCATCTGGGCCCCAAGCGAGATGATGAAGATCGTCCTCTTCAACTGGGTGTTCAAGGTCTCGATCGAGACGGTGCTCACGCCGGTCACCTACGCGGTGGTGGGCTTCCTCAAGCGGGCCGAGAAAGAGGACTACTTCGACACCGACACGAACTTCACGCCGTTCTCGGTGAGCGACTAGCGACCTGACCGGCGGCCTCCGGGGATAAGGCCGCCGGCCAGGTCTGGAGAGCGGGCGACTGCCGCCCGTCGGGAGGGGGCTAGCCAGCGGTGCTGACGCTGGTCAGATCGCGGGTGAGGACGCGGTTCAAGGTCGCCAGGAGCTGCGCCGGCTGCGGCACGCTGCCCTGCGCCAGGTAGGCCAGCTCGAGCAGCAGGTCGCTGTAGGCGGCCACCTCATCGCTGCCCGGACGGACCGCCAGCAGGTGGGCGAGCGCCTGGACCAGCTGGTTCTTCGGGTTCACCTCGAGGATCGGCTTCTGCACCGTGACCTTGCGGCCGGCGCGCATGAGCAGCTGCTCAAGGTGCGGCCCCATGTCGCCCTCGTCCGAGACGAGCACGCTGGCGCTGTCGGTGAGGCGGCTCGACAGCCGCACCTCCTTGAGCTTCTCCTGGAAGCGGACGCGCAGGTGGGCGATAAGGGCGCCGAGCTCCTGCTCCTTCTCGGGCGGGGTCTTGTCTTCCTCGGGCGGAGTCTCGCCCTCGGCGGTCTTGAGCTTGGGCGGGGTGAAGTCGCCCTTGTGGATGGCGCGCAGCTTTTTGCCCGAGAACTCCTGCAGGCCCTGGGCGACCCACTCGTCGACCGGCTCGATTAGGAGCAGCACATCGAGCTTGCTCTTGCGCAGCGCCTCGACGTGGGGGCTGGCCTCGACGAGCTCCCGCGAGGCGCCGGTGATGTAGTAGATCTCGTCCTGACCTTCGGGCATCTTGCCGAGGTAGTCGCCAAGGGAGATCCGCTGCTCGGCCGGGGTATTGAGGCTGCTCCACAGCGCCACCTCGGCGATCTTCTCGCGGTTCGCCGAGTCGAGGAACAGGCCCTCCTTGATGATGCTGCCAAACTCGTCCCAGAACTCGCGGTACGCCTCCGGCTTCTGCTCTTTTACGCGCTTTAGCTCCTCGAGGACCTTCTTCACCAGCTGCTTCTGGATGGCGCTGATGACCTGATTCTTCTGCAGGATCTCGCGCGAGACGTTGAGCGGCAGATCATCGGAATCGACGACCCCGCGTACGAAGCGCAGCCACGGCGGCAGCAGCTCCTCGGCGTGGTCGAGGATGAACACCCGCCGCACATACAGCTGCATGCCGCGCCGCTTGTCGCGGTCCATCGCCAGATCGAAGGGGGGCTTTTCCGGGATGTAGAGGATCGCCTGGAACTGATAGGGCGCGTCGAGCGACAGGTGCAGGTGGGTGAGCGCGTCGCCCTCGACGAAGCCGCCCGAGAGCTCCTTGTAGAAGTCCTTGTACTCGTCCGCGGTGACTTCGCTGGCCCGCCGCGACCACAGGGCGGTGCTGCGGTTGCACTGCTTGCCGGCCAGGCGCACCGGCCACTTCACGTAGTTACTGTACTGCTTGACGATCGACTCCAGCCGCCAGTCCTGCAGGTACTCGCTCTCGTCGTCGTTGAGGTGCAGGGTGACGGTGGTGCCGACGCTGGTACGGGTGCAGGGGGACAGGGTGTAGCGGCCGCCGCCCTCGCTGCTGAAGTGAACCGGGGTGGCCCCGGGCTCGGCCGACAGGGTCTCGAGCTCGACCTTCTTGGCGACCATGAACGCCGAGTAGAAGCCGACGCCGAACTGCCCGATCACCTCGAGGTTCTTGCCGGCGGTGGTCTCGCTGGCCTGCTCCTTGAGCTTCTTGAGCAGGGTGCCGGTGCCCGAGCGGGCGATGGTGCCGATGTTCGCGATCACCTGCTCGCGGGTCATGCCGACGCCGGTGTCGGCGACCTTGACGAGCTTCTGGTCCTTGTCGATCGACAGCTCGATCGCGGGCTCTTGGGCGTCGACGGCGTGGCGCAGCTCGGGCCGGGTGAGGGCGAGGAAGCGCAGGGTGTCGATGGCGTCGGAGGAGTTGGAGACGAGCTCGCGGAGGAAGATCTCTTTTTTCGAGTAGAGGGAGTGGATCATAAGGTGCAGCAGCTGCTGCACCTCGGTGCCGAAGGCGCGCTCTTCTTGCTGCGCCGGATCAGCCTGGGGAGCGGAACTTTCGGGAGCCGGGGGCGTAACGGATTCGGTTTGGTCAGTCATGCTAGCTTGCGTAATCACCAGCTTGGCTGGGATCAAGGGATAAATCGCGCGGACTCACGTTTGCTGTCGCAGCCGCCGGGTGCGCGCCAGGCTGCCGAGCAGCGCCAGGGCCACCCCGTACACCAGATACGACTGCAGCACCCCGCCCCAGTACTGCGCCAGCGAGCCCTCAAGGGTCACCGCCACGCTCTGCGCGAAGTACAGGTGCAGCGCCAGCGCGCCGGTGCCGGCCTGCGGGTGGGCGAAGACCTCGTCCATGCCGCGCAAGAGGAACCCCAGGCCCATGAGCAGGCAGAGCCCGCCGATGACGCCGAAGTTGATGTAGGCCTCGGCGACCTGCGACAGGCCGACCATCACGTGGGCGGTGCCCGACTGCGTCGTGTAGCCGTAGAGCACCGCCGCCCACACATCGGCGTACTGCGCGATGGGCTTGTCGGGATAGAACACCCTCGGCATGAGGGCGAAGCGCAGGTACCTGTAGGTCGCGCCGCCCTGGAACGGGATCGCCTGCGGGGTGAGCTCGATGGCGTTGGCCAGCTGCAGCGCCGCCCCGGTGCGCGCCGCCGCGATCTTGACCGACTGCTGCTTGTCGACCGACGGCGAGATGTCGCTGCCCAGCCAGTGCTGCACCGTCAGATCGACAAATAGGAGGGCCCGCGCGGTCAGCGTCATCTCGCTCTGGCGATCCCACACCCGGGCGCGGAACTCGCCCTTGACCGGCTGCAGGAGCAGCACCGAGCCGAGCGCCACCACCACCGGCCACACCCGGGCGCGGCGGCAGATCACCAGGTTGGCGAGGATGTAGATGAGCAGCGGTTTCATCAGCGGCGTCAGCACCCCGCGCATCAGCGCGATGATCGCCGCGGCGCCGAACAGGCCCCAGAACAGCAGCTTCCCGCGCCGCCCGCCGCCCTTCCGCAGGGTCGGCAGCAGCACCATGGCGAAGCCGAGATCCGAGGGGGTGAGCACGGCGATGACGCTCACCGCCGGCTGGTAGACGGTCAGCTCGCGGCGCATCCACAGCACGTCGGTCAGCAGCGACAGGGCGACGATGCCCGTCCCGACCAGCCGCAGCGGCAGCGCCGGCACGTCGAGCCGCGGGTGGGGCAGGGCGCGCCCGAGGTTGAGCGTCCCCGCCAGCTGCCAGCCGAGGTAGATCGCCGGGGTGGCCAGCGCCGCCAGCAGCATCGCCAGGTCGACGGCGGACTCGCTGATCCGCGCCTCGCCCCAGCGCAGCATCAGGCGGTCTTCGTGAAACACCGCCAGGTGGTAGAAAACCGCGGCCCACATGCCGGTCGCCACCACCGTGCTGGCGCGCGCCCCGGGGCGGGTCAGGAGCCACAGCGTCGGTGCCAGCGCGCCGCCCAGGCCCAGCCAGGCGAGCAGGCGCGCGACGGTGCTGAAGCGCTCGGTGGCAAAGAACAGGAACAGCGGCAACAGCGCCGCCATGCCGACCGCGAACAAAAGGACTAGCGGCGCCGCCGGGCGCGGGCGGGCGTCGGCGAGCGGGGTCGGCCACACCTCAGGGTCGGCGGCGCTCGAATCAGCGCGCCGGCTGGACGGCCCTGCCGGAGCCGGATCGGGCGCGGTCGCCGCTAGCGGCTCCGGCGGCGATCGCCAGCTCTCCCCGCGCGTCCGCATGCTAGGCGCCCAGCACCTGGCCTAAAACCTGGCCCAAGACCTGGACGATCAGCTCGCGCCGGTGTGGACCGTGCCGATGCTCCCACAGATAGATCCCCTGCCAGGTGCCGAGGCCGAGCTCCCCGTCGAGGAGCGGGATGCCGAGCGAGGTCTGGGTGAGCGCCGCCTTGATGTGCGCCGGCATGTCGTCGGGCCCCTCGGCGTCGTGCTGGTAGCGCACCCCCGGCTGGTCGCCGTCGGGGACAAGGCGAGCGAAGAAGCGCTGCAGATCCGCCCGCACTGTCGGATCGGCGTTCTCCTGGATGACCAGGCTGGCCGAGGTGTGGCGGACAAAGACAGTGCACAGCCCCGACTGCAGGCCGGCGCGCCCGACGACCGCCGCCACTTCCGCGGTCAGCGGGTGGAGCCCCGGCCCCGGGACCTGTACGGACAATCGTTCCTGATGGATTCGCACGAGCGCAGCATAACACCTAGGAGAGGCTCTTTGCCTGTGCTAGCTTTCGCGTATGACCCCGACGACCTCTGCCTCCATGGAGATGAGCGGTAGCGCCAAGAGCCACGCCACGACCTCGCAGCAGCAGCTCGACGAAGCGATCGGCATCCTCAGTGAGCAGGCTCCCGCGTTCGCCCGGCTGTCGGCGAGCGAGCGGGCGGCGCTGCTGCGCGCCTGTCTGCCGCGCATCCAGCAGGTCGCCGCCGACTGGGTGGCCGCCGCGTGCCAGGCCAAGGGCATCCGCTTTGACTCGCCCACCTCCGGTGAAGAGTGGCTCGGCGGGCCGATGGTGACGGCGCGCTGCGTGCGCATGCTCATCCGCTCGCTCGACGACATCCACCGCCACGGCAAGCCGCAGCTGCCCGCCGGCGCCTTCCGACCGGGCTGGGACGGGCGGACCGAAGTGCAGGTGTTCCCGAGCGACAACTTCGACAAGGCGCTGACCAGCGGCTTCACCTCGTGGATCCGCCTTCTGCCGGGGATCTCCGAGGCGCAGGCGCGCGAGCAGCAGGCCAGCTTCTACAGCCAGAAGGCGGGGGCGGGCGGGGTGTCGCTGATCCTCGGCGCCGGCAACGTCGCCTCGATCCCGCCGACCGACGGCCTGTACAAGATGTTTCACGAGGGCAAGGTGTGCCTGGTGAAGCTCAACCCGGTCAACGAGTACCTCGGCCCGTTCTACGAGCGCGCCTTCCAGCCGCTGGTCGAGCGCGGCTACCTGCGCTTCGTCTACGGCGGCGCCGAGGTCGGCTCGTACCTGAGCTACCACCAGCAGATCGTCGACGTGCACATCACGGGCTCGGACCGCACCCACGACCTCATCGTCTGGGGCCCGCCGGGACCCGATCGCGAGCGGCGCCTGGCCCAGAACGATCCGCTGCTGAAGAAGAACATCACCAGCGAGCTCGGCTGCGTGACCCCGGTGGTCCTCGTCCCCGGCGACTACTCGCCGGGCGAGCTGCGCTTCCTCGCCGAGAACATCGCCAACCAGGTGACCAACAACGGCTCGTTCAACTGCAACGCCGCCAAGGTGGTCGTCCTGTCGGAGAGCTGGCCGCAGCGCGAGACCTTCTGGCAGCACCTGCGCGACATCCTCGCCACCGTGCGGCCGCGCCAGGCCTACTACCCGGGGGCGCAGGATCGCTACGCGGCGCTTACCCGCGGCAAGGATCAGGTGACGCGCCTGGGTCAGGGGGACGACAAGGCCCTGTCGTGGACGCTCATCCGCGGGCTCAGGCCGACGCAGAAGGACGAGCCGCTGTTCAGCACCGAGCCGTTCTGCAGCATCCTCAGCGAGGTGGCGCTGCCCGAGCGCGAGCCGGCGGCGTTTCTGCAGGCGGCGACCGGGTTCTGCAACGACAAGCTGTGGGGGACGCTCAGCGCCGGCATCTACCTGCACCCCAAGACCGAGGCGGCGGCCGAGGTCAAGACGGCGCTCGACATGGCGCTGGCCGAGCTGCGCTACGGCCTTATCGGCATCAACCACTGGCCCGGCGTCGGCTACGGCTCGATGTCGGCGCCGTGGGGCGGGCACCCGTCGGCGACCCTCAGAAACATCCAGAGTGGCCTCGGCTTCGTCCACAACACGTTCATGATCGAGGGCATCGAGAAGGGCATCCTGCGCGGGCCGCTGACCATGTTCCCCAAGCCGCCGTGGTGGAGCACTCACAAGAACTCGAACAAGGTCGCCGAGCGCCTGGCCCGCTTCGAGTGCGAGCCGAGCTGGCTGAAGATCCCCGGCATCGCCCTGCAGGCCATCGCCGGCTAGCCGGCTCTGCCGGTCGCAGGTACAAAAAACCATGTTGCGCGTCATCGCCGGCGAGCATCGAGGTCGCCGGCTGCGCGCCCCGGCCGGCCTGCACACGCGGCCGACCGCCGATCGGGTGCGCCAGGCGCTGTTCAACATCCTGTCGCCGCTGCCGCCGGGCAGCGTGGCGCTCGACCTGTACGCCGGCAGCGGCGCCCTGGGCATCGAGGCGCTGTCGCGCGGCGCCGCGGCGGCAGTGTTCGTCGACGATGATGTCGCGGCATGCGCCGTCCTGCGCGACAACCTGCGGGAGCTCGGCCTGGGCGCGCGCGCGGTGGTGCTCGCCCAGCGCGTCGAGCGTGTCCTGCCGCGCCTCTTGCAGCCGGGGCTCGTCTCGGGGGCCGCCGCGCCGCCGTACGGCTACGTGTTCGCCGATCCCCCGTACAAGGACGTGCCAGTCGCGGTGCCGGCGCTGCTCCGCTTCTTCTTTGCCCACCAGGCGGCGCTGCTCGGCCCGGACGGCGTGCTGGTGGTCGAGCACGACCGCCGCACCGAGCTTACCGCCGACCTCCCGCGCACCGACCTGCGGCGCTACGGCGACACCGCGCTGTCGTTTTTTGCCGCGCCGGTGGCCGCGCCGACATCCCACGCTACTCAACCCGGAGACCCAACGTGAGCATCGAGCGGATCGCAGTCTACCCTGGCTCCTTCGACCCCATCACCAACGGTCACCTGGACATCCTCATGCGCTCGCTGCGGCTGTTTGATCGCGTAATCGTCGCGCTGGCCGACAACGTGCGCAAAAAGCCGCTGTTTACCGTGGAGGAACGTCGCGCGCAGATTCTCTCGTCAATTTCAAATGATCCGCGGGTCGAGGTCGACGCGTTCTCCGGCCTGCTGGTAAGCTACGTAAAGGCCCGCGGAGCTCGTTTCGTGGTGCGCGGCCTGCGTGCCATCGGCGACTTCGAGTACGAGTTCCAGCTGGTCCATATGAACCACCGCCTGTCCCCCGGATTGGAGACGCTGTTCCTCATGACCGACGAGCAACATTTTTACGTCAGCTCCTCGCTGGTCAAAGAAGTGGCGCAGTTTGGCGGCGACGTGGCATCGATGGTGCCGCCGTCCGTCGCCCAGGCGCTGCTCGCCAAGTATCCCCCCGCGGCGGGCGGGCCATAATGCGGCTCTCCGGACGCGTCCAGCGCATCCAGCCGTCGATCACCCTGACCGTGGCGGCGCGGGCGCGGGCGCTGCAGCAGCAGGGTCGGGACATCATCTCGTTCGGGGTCGGCGAGCCGGACTTCGACACCCCCGCGCACATCCAGAGCGCCGCCGCCGCCGCCATGCTGCAGGGGGCGGGCAAGTACACCGCGGTGGCCGGCATCGCCGAGCTGCGCGCCGCCGCCGCCGCCGAGCTGTCGGCCGTCCACGACCTGAAGCTCAGCGCCGAGAACATCCTGGTCTCGACCGGCGCCAAGCACAGCATCTACAACCTCCTCATGGCCCTGCTCGACGACGGCGACGAGGTCATCGTGCCGACGCCGTGCTGGCCGAGCCACGTCGAGCTCGTGCGCATGGCCGGCGGCGTGCCGGTGCTGGCCGAGCAGCGCAGCGAGGACGGCTTCCGGCTCGATCCCGAGCTCCTGGCCCGCCTCATTACGCCGCGCACCCGGGCGCTGCTGCTCAACAGCCCCAGTAACCCCACCGGCGCGGTCTACGATGAGGCCAGCCTGGCCGCGATCGCGACGGTGATCCGCGACCGCGGCAGCTCCGACCTGCTCATCATCACCGACGATCTGTACCGGCGGCTGGTGTATGCGCCGACGGTCTGGGCGTCGCTGTGCCGGGTCGCTCCCGACCTTGCCCGGCGTACCCTGCTTATCGATGGGGTCAGCAAGACCTACGCGATGACTGGGTGGCGCATCGGCTTCTGCGCCGGCCCGCGGCCCCTCTTGGAGGCGATGCAGGCCCTGCAGGGCCAGGTGACGACCAACGCCACCACCATCGCCCAGCACGCCGCCCTCGCCGCGCTCACCGGCGATCAGGCCCCGGTCGAGGCGATGCGCGCCGAGTTCGATCAGCGGCGGCAGGTGATGTACGGCGCCCTGTGCCGCATCCCCGGCCTGCGCTGCGTCGAGCCGCAGGGCGCCTTCTACTGCTTCCCCGACGTTCGCGCCTACCTGCGGCCGGACGGCCCCGGCCCGCGCGACGATGTCGAGCTGTGCGACTGGCTGCTCCAGCACGCCGGCATCGCCGCCATCCCCGGCACCGGGTTCTTCGCGCCCGGCTTCCTGCGCTTCTCCTACGCCACCTCGCTGCAGAGTATCGAAGAAGGCATGCGCCGCCTGGCCAGCGGGCTTTTGCAAGTCGGACTCGCCTGAACCCGCGGCGCGGCGCTCTCCGCGCACCTTCCTGTCAGTTCCCGCCGATCGGCCGCGTATAAAAAACCAGGCGGACATGAGCGGCTGCGGCGCGCGGGTCGTGTAGCAGTCGGCGCTCGGGTCTGCTCGTCCGGCGTCAGGGCGGAGTGAGCTCTGCGCTGACGGCCGTCATGAACAGGAGAGTGCGACCATGAGCCGCCGGAGTATCTGCGCCGCTGTCCTCACCGGAGTCATCCTGCTCGTGGCGGCCACCGCGGCCGCCGAGCCGACCGACGAGCACGTGCTCATCGTCGGCGTAAGCCGGGGCCACGGCAGCGACTCCCGACTGGTCAAGGGCCTGGGCGAGCACCTCCAGCGCTCCGGACTCCTGCTCACCGGCGAGTCGCTCTCCGCCGCCGACCGGGCCTGCGAGAGTCCGGACTGCACCCTGGCGCTGGCCCGGCGCGAGGACGCGCAGCTGGTCCTGACCGCCCGGCTCCAGGACAACCCCCCCAGTACGGTCTTTATCACCATGGCCCTTTTCGACGCAGTTCGGCGCGCACCGTTTCAGGAGACCGCGCTGTGCGACCCCTGCAGCCAGGACTCCCTCCTGGGCAAGCTGAGCGACGTCGCCGACAAGCTGATCCGGCAGAGCCGGGAGGCGCGACAGAGTCCTTCATCGGCACCGCTATCTCCCCAGGTGCCGGCAATTCCGCTGCCTCCGTCCGACCCCGGACCGGTCGGCAGCCTTGCCGTCGCTGCCGATGGTCGTTCCGGAGTGACTCCTGGCCCGATGGACAGGTTCTCGCGCAAAAAGAAGATCTGGGCGGGCGTCCTCGGCGGCCTGGCGGTGGTGACGCTGGCGACCGCCATCGCACTGACCGCCACCGACGGTCAAGCTACAGACCGCCCGTGCGCGCTGCGGATGCCGAGTCACGGCTGCGTGATCGACAACGTGGCCGGGTATGCAACTACCTATGCGCTGACTGGTGCTCTGGCAATCGGAGTCGGGATCACCCTGGCCTGGCCCGAGAATGCAAAGAAGTACGCCTACGCGGAGGTCCGCTGATGTTTAAGACTCTGTTTTTATTCCTGTCGGCCACCCTGATCGGTACCTCCTTTATTGGCTGCGCTGTCGATGAGTGTGAAAAATACGCCGAGCGTTCGGTGTGCCAGACGACGACGCCCGATTCGGGAAACGGGGGAATCCTTACGATCTCTCCGCGGCGGCTCAACATCAAGGGCGACACGGTCGTGGTCACGATGAGCGCGAAGACCAGCGCTACAGATGATGTGAAAATTACCCAGCCGGGAATGGCTGATGTGGCGCTGGGGAAGCTCGGGAACGGGACTGTGAAGGTGCCGGCCCTGACGTCCTCGCAGCTCTCGCTTGGGAAAGCCTATCTGGTTGTTGGGGCGAATGCACCAGAGCCAATACGATTTTACCTGTCTCCATCGTATGTGAAATCAGCAATGAATATCCCCACTGGCGCAGAGGTTTCCTTATGGGTTGGTGTTTCTTTAAATGGAAACATTGTGTCGTTAAACGATAATTTATCATTGCCACCGCCAGTGCATTCTGGCGAATACGGCTATCAGAGCAAGCAATTAAAATTCAATGGAGGCTTTAACTATCCGTCGAGCGCCAAAGGTAGCTCCTCCATTGCGAGAAAATTCATTGGATACCCAAATCCATATATAGATAATACTGTTTTGCTGAGGAGTTGCAACTTGGGGACCGATACTTGTGATAACATTCAAACGGCAAATAAATCATTATTAGATATGGCGGTGAATCGCAGTGCTAGTATCTTGGGTGCGATCCTTGATAATCAATTAATGGTCTATTTTATAGATGCATCATTCGGGGCGGCAACCTCGCATTTGGCGAACAGTGCGATATTGACTCCCAAATTGATCGCGACCGACGATCTGGATGGGGATGGCTTGTCTGATTTTGTAGTATGGAATGGTAAGGTCATTAGTGTTTTACGCCAGAGTAGGTCTGGGGGAACGATTGCCTTTAATTTGGATATGAATTTATCAACGCTACTAACGACAGCATTTGGGAATGACAAGCCGACTGCTCTGGTTATAAATGATGTTGATGGGGATGGCTTACAGGATGTTGTCTATACCACTGTCGTAAATGCTATGAATCAAGTCATTTGGCTCGCCAATGCTCCTGATGCGGCAGTGAAATTTACTCGCGGCGGGCCCCTGAATATAACTAGCGGCAGTGCTGACTCCCTAGCCGTGGGAGACGTCGATTTAGACAATAAAATGGATATTGTCATTTCAAGTAAATCTGACAATACCATTAAAACGTATATCAATCAAGCAACCTACTAGGAAACTCCAATGCTGCAACCCGGCCATATCATCAACGATACCTATCGCGTTGAGAGCCTGCTGGGCTCGGGGGGGATGGCCGATGTCTATGTCGTTGCTCACATGCGCATGCCGCGCAAGTTCGCGCTCAAGGTCATGCGCCTTGATGTGAGCACCCGCCAGGCGTTCCTCGATCGGTTCGATCAGGAAGGAGAGATCCTCGCCACCGTCCGCCACCCCCACATCGTCGATGTCATCGACCGCAACCAGCTTCCCGATGGCAGCCCTTATCTGGTGATGGAGCTCCTGGACGGCGAGGATCTGTCCATCTACCTGGCGCGCACCGGAGCGCTGTCGGTGCCCGTCGCCCTGCGCATCTGCAGCCAGATTGGCGATGCGCTGGAGGCGGCGCACCGGGTCGGCGTCGTGCACCGCGATCTGAAGCCGAGCAATATCTTTTTGTCGCAGCAGGGCCAGGTGCTCAACTTCGTCAAGGTGCTGGACTTCGGAATCGCCAAGGTCACTACTGCGCACAAGCTGCAGCAGCAGATGACGGCGCCGGCGGCACTGCTGGGAACTCCGGCGTACATGTCTCCCGAGCAGGCGCTCGGGCAGAGCGAGAAGATCGACGCGCGCACCGATCAGTTCGCGCTGGCTGCAGTGCTGTACGAGATGCTCGCCGGCCGCGGCGCCTTCCACCAGCCCGGCGACGCCATCTTCGCCATCCTGGAGCGCGTGGTAAAGCGCGAGCCAGCGCCGCTCAAAGATCCGCAGATCAACCGCGCGGTGATGCGCGCGCTGAGCAAGCGTCCCGAGGATCGCTTCGCATCCTTGAGCGAGTTCCTGGCCGCCGTGGGAGCGACCACCCACACAGTCTACGGCGACATCAGCCTCCTCAAGAACAGTCCGGGTACGCTGAGCAACCAGATCGGTGAGCGTACTCCCCCCGCGCAGCAGCGGACGCTGCGGCGCGTGCTCGGTGCGAGCCTGGCGATGGGTCTTACGGCGGGAGCCCTGGTGCTGGCGCTGGAGCGGCGGCCGCCCGCGGCACGTCCGGCGCTGGCGGCGCGTACCCCGGCGGCGC
>DAOMZC010000079.1:0-13661 GCA_035437965.1 Pseudomonadota bacterium | reverse complement strand
TCTCGATCGGCTGCCCCATGCACTCGGCGAGCGTGCGGGCGACGTGGGGCAGGAGCGCCGGCTCGTTGCGGCCCCGGCCGGCGCGCGGACCGCGGGCGGCGGCCGGCAGGTTGCGCGGCAGAAGGAACGGCGCGTCGGTCTCGATGAGCAGGCGATCGAGCGGGATGCGCGCCGCCAGCCGCTGCAGCTCGCCGCCGCGCCGCTCGTCGCAGATCCAGCCGGTGATGCCGATGTAGAAGCCGCGCTCCAGGTAGGCGTGCAGGGCGGCGGCGTCGCCGGTGAAGCAGTGCACCACCGCCGGCACCGCCAGCCGTCCGCTGGTCGCATGGCTGTCGAGGATGCGGACGAACTCGGCGTGGGCGTCGCGCTCGTGCAGAAACAGCGGCAGCTGGCGCGACAGGGCCAGCTCGACCTGCAGGCTCAGCCAGCGCTGCTGCAGCGGGCGCGGGGAGAAGTCGCGGTTGAAGTCCAGGCCGCACTCGCCGATCGCCACCACCTCGGGGGCGGCGCACAGGACGGCCAGCTCGGCCAGGGTGTGGGAGTCGGTGCGCGCCGCGTCGTGCGGGTGGACGCCGCAGGTGGCGTACAGACCCGGCCCACCGGCGCGGGCAAGCGCGACGGCGGCGCGGCTCCCCTCCAGGCTGGTGCCGGTGATGATCAGGGTGCGCACCCCGGCGGCGCGCGCCCGCGAGACGACGGCGTCGCGATCGTCGCCAAACGACCGGTGCCCGAGGTTGACGCCGATGTCGACAAGCTCCATGACTCCCAGCTCCTGCCCGTGCCGGCCGGCGCGGCTATTTTGTAAAAACTCTGCCTCGATTGTACGGCCTCGGCTCACAGTTCGGGGTTGCCCTGACCGCGCGTGGGCGCTAGGGTTCGCGCTTTTCACCCCCAAAAAGCGAGCGCCCGTGATCAACGACTCGGCCGTCCTGTCGGCCCCCCCCGCTAACTCCAGCCCACCAGTAAGCCCCATGCCCCTTGCAGATACCGCCGAGCACGACCCCCCCGCGGCCGCGCCTTCGCCTTCGCTAGCAAGCTTCGCCGCCCTCGCGCTCCCCGAGCCGCTCCTGCGCGCCGTGACCGATAAGGGCTACGAGGAGCCGACGCCCATCCAGACCCTGGCCATCCCGCTCCTTCTCAAGGGGCGCGATGTGATCGGCCAGGCGCAGACGGGCACCGGCAAGACGGCGGCGTTTTCCCTGCCGCTGCTCGCGCGCATCGACCCGCAGGTCCAGGCCGTGCAGGCGCTGGTCCTGGTGCCGACGCGCGAGCTCGCCCTGCAGGTCGCCACCGCGGTGCACGCCTACGCCCAGCACCTGCCGCGGGTCAACGTGCTGCCGATCTTCGGCGGCGACTCGATGGACCGCCAGATCACCCGCCTTGGCCGCGGCACCCACGTCGTGGTCGGTACGCCGGGGCGGATCCTCGATCACCTGCGGCGCGGCTCGCTCGATCTGTCGCGCGTCGGCTTCCTCGTGCTGGACGAGGCCGACGAGATGCTGCGCATGGGCTTCCTCGAGGATGTCGAGGCGATCCTCAAGAGCACTCCCGCCGAGCGCCAGACGACCCTGCTGTCGGCGACGCTGCCGCCCGAGATCCGCCGCGTCTCCCGCCATCACCTGCGCGACCCCGAGCACGTGGCGGTGGCCGCCCAGACCGTGACCGTGGACACCACCGAGCAGCGCGTCGCCATCGTGCCCGAGGCGCTGAAGCTCGAGGCGGTGGTCCGCCTGCTCGAGACCGAGGAGCCCGAGGCGGCGCTCATCTTCACCCGCACCCGCATCGGCGCCTCCGCGCTGGCCGAGCAGCTGACCGGCCGCGGCTTTCCCGCCGAGGCGCTGCACAGCGACCTCAGTCAGGCGCAGCGGCTGCTCGTGCTGCAGCGGCTGCGCGACCGCCGCGCCCAGGTCGTGGTCGCCACCGACGTCGCCGCGCGCGGCCTGGACATCGATCACATAAGCCACGTGATTAACTATGATCTGCCGGGCGACGCCGAGACCTACGTGCACCGCATCGGGCGGACCGGTCGGGCCGGGCGCGCCGGGGTGGCGCTGCTGCTGGCCACACCGTACCAGCGGCCGCTGCTGCGCAACATCGAGCGGTTCACCCAGCGCCCCCTAGTCCTGTTCAGCCTGCCGACCTACGGCGATGTCGCCCGCCGTCGCCGCGAGCGCGTCCAGGCGGCCCTCACCGCCGCCGCGGCGCAGGACGACCTGGCAAGCTATCGCGAGCTGTGCGCCGGGGTCGCGGCAAGCGCCGGGCGCGAGCCGCTCGATGTGGCGGCGGCAGCGCTGCGGCTGCTCACCGCCGACCGCCCGCTGTTTCCGCCCGCCAAGGCCCACGATCCGCTGGCGCGGCTGAGCCAACCCGAGCGGCAGCGTCCCGACCGCAACCGCGGCCCCGAGCCGCGCGATCGTGGCCCCGGCCAATATCGCTCGTCCCGTCCGGCAGGTGAGGCGCCCTACGGAGCTCGTCAGGATAGTCCGCGCGCGCCGCGCTCGGGGGCCGGTCAGGGTGACGTGGCGCGCATCCTGCTGTCGGTCGGGCAGAGTCACGGCATCCGGCCGGGCGATATTGTCGGGGCCATCGCCAATGAGGCGGGCCTGTCGGGGCGCGATATCGGTCGGGTCGAGATCCACGACCACGACTCGGTGGTCGAGATCCCGGCCGCGGCCCTGCAGCAGGTCCTGACCAGCATGCGCAACGCGACCGTGCGCGGCCAAGCGGCGCGGCCCCGCGCGCTCCCCGGCTCCGACGCGGGCGCAGAGCGCGAGCGCCCGCACCGCTCCTTCACCGAGACCAGGCCGGACCCCGAACGCGACCGCCCACGCTCGTTCGCTGATTCACCAAGCTCCGACCGCGACCGTCCGCCGCGTCCGCGCCCCTTCGCCGACTCTGCGCAGGGCTTTGACCGCGACCGTCCGCCACGTCCGCGCCCGTTCGCCGACTCTGCACAGAGCTCGGATCGCGAACGCCCTCAGCGTCCGCGCCCCTTCGCCGACTCTGCGCAGAGCTCGGATCGCGAGCGCCCTCAGCGTCCGCGCCCCTTCGCCGACTCTGGACAAAGCTTTGGCCGCGATCGCCCCCAACGTCCCCGACCGTTCGCCGGCTCTGCGCCGAGCTTCGACCGCGGCCGTCCGCCGCGCCCGCGCCCGTTCGCTGACTCTCCGCCGAGCTCGGACCGTGAGCGGCCGCAGCGCCCTTGGGCTCAGCGGTCGGAGTCGCGCCCGGACGAGGGGGCGCCCGCCTATAAACGACCGCCAGCGCGCAGCTCCGGCGCAGGTGGCTGGACCTGGGGAACCAGCGCTCCGCCCTACCGCGCCAACCCCGACGCTCCCTCACCCAGCGGCCAGGGCGAGCGGCCCCCGAAGCGCCGCCCGCGCTGACTACGACTTGGGCGGCAGCGGGCAGCAAAGAAGGAGGGCGTCCTCGCCATTATCGGCGTAGTAGCGGCGCCGCACTCCGGTCTGGACGAAGCCCGCGGCCGCGTAAAGAGCCAGCGCCGCCACATTGCCTCGCCGCACCTCGAGAAACAGCTGCCCACAGCCGCCAGCCTGCGCCGCCTGCTGGACAAAGCGGAGCAGCCGCAGGCCATAGCCGCGGCGCCGAGCGGCCGGCGCTGTAGCAAGCTGCAAGATGCTCACTTCATCGACGATCTGCTGATACAGGCAGAAGGCCAGCGGCTCCGCAGCGAGCGACCCCGCATGCGGCGAAGGCTCGTGAATGACGGCGAGCGCGCTGCCCGGCTGACGGAGCGTGCTGAGCATGGACTCGGCACCCCAGGGCTCGGCAAAGGCCAGCACCTCCATCGCCGCGACCTGCGCCAGAAGCGCCGGCGTCAGGCGGTGGTCTTGGTGGTCATAGACCAGGAGCTGGACTTCGTCGTCAGTTGCAAGCTGCATGCGGGCCGCGGCGGGCGCGGCCGAGCTTAGAAGAGTTTCCCCGGCCGGGGCAAGACGCCGCCGCTCCCGGCGGGCCCAGAGCTGCAGCGATTTGCGGGAGCTGCGGCGTCTCGCCGCCGGTTACGGCTCGACGAACGACTTGAGGTGACGGGAGGCGGCGGAGTAGCGGAGCTTGCGCAGCGCCTGGACCTCGAGCTGGCGGATGCGCTCGCGCGACAGGCCGAAGCTCTGGCCGATTTCTTCCAGGGTGCGGTCGCTCTCCTGCTCGATGCCGTAGCGCAGGCGCAGGATCTTGCGCTCGCGGGCGCTCAGCGTCTTGAGCACGGCGCGCGTCTTCTGCACGAGCGAAGCGTCGATGAGCGACTCGGAGGGCGACTTGATGGTGTGGTCCTCGACCATGTCACCCAGGTTCGTCCCCTCGCGCACCGAGCTCGGCGTCTCCAGCGAGACCGGCTCCTTGGACGCCACCTTGAGGACGTGGCGGACCTTGGCCAGCGGGACGTTGCTGCGCTCGGCCAGCTCCTCGGGCGTCGGCTCGCGGCCGAGCTGCCGCGACAGCTCGTGCGAGATCCGGAACAGCTTGCGCGCGGTCTCGAACACGTGCACCGGGATGCGGATGGTGCGCGACTGGTCGAAGATGCCGCGGGTGATCGCCTGCCGGATCCACCACGTCGCGTAGGTCGAGAACTTGTAGCCGCGCTGGTACTCGAACTTGTCGACCGCGCGCATGAGCCCAAGGTTCCCCTCCTGGATGAGGTCGAGGAACTGCATGCCGTGGTTTGTGTACTTCTTGGCGATCGAGACCACCAGGCGCAGGTTCGCCTCCAAGAGCTCGCGGCGGGCCTGCCCGGCCAGGCGCTCCCCGGCGGTGATCTCAAGGCCAAGCTGGATGAGCGCCTCGCTGTCGAGCTGCGCCTCGCGCTGCACCTTGCCGAGCGCCTGCTGCGCCTCCTGACCCTGCTCGGCCAGCTTGCGCAGCTCTTCCTCGCGCAGCCCGAGCTTGCGCAGGACACTCCGCTTCTGCACGTCCGAGCGCGACAGCTCGGCGAGCGTGCGCTGCAGATCGAGCAGCGGCATCCCGGCGCGCTCCTCGACCTCGTGCAGGCTGGTGAAGGCCTCTTCGGCGCGTCCGGCCAGCGCCTTGACCGACTCGGCCAGGTGCTCGATCTGGCGCGGGTGGATGCGCAGCGCGATGAGCGTCTGGAGGAGCGCCTGCCGCTGCTGCTGCAGCTCGGCGAGCAGGCCCTGCCGCTGCTCTTCGGTCAGGCGCCGCCGCGCCTTGAGCTGCCGCTGCAGCTGCTGGACGCCGGCATACTGCTCCTGCGCGGTCTGCAGCGCCGCGATGATGCGCTGCACGTAGACCGCCTCATCCACTTCTTCCTCGCCATCTTCATCGATCTCGAAGTCCGAGACGACGTCCTTGGCTCGCACCTTGCCCTGCCGCAGCTTCTCGGGCAGGCCGAGCAGGCTGACGATTGCCGGGTGACACGACAGCACTGCGGAGAGAACCCGGCGCTTCCCCTCGGCCATGCGCTTGCCTACGGCGACCTCGCCTTCACGGCTGAGCAGCGGCACCACGCCGAGCTTTTTCAGATAAAGTCGTACCGGGTCATTGGGCTTGTCGACCTCGCCATGGGGTTCCTCTTCGTGAACCTCAACCTCTGGCGGAGTATCGAGTTCATGGTATTCATTACGAGCTAGCGAGTCGTTGTACCGGTTCATGTGTGCTCATCCACGGGCGAGCTACGCCCTTTTTTTGTAGGACCGACCCACACCCTTGGGCCCCAACCCTCCACCTGAGCCCGACCAGCTACGTGCGCCTGCGCCCGGTGCACCTCATCTGGACAACCTTTGCCAGGTCTCCTCTGCTTCTTGCGGTTCGGTCCTCACGATTCGACGGTGACGCTCCTACTGCCTTCTCGAGCCGAATGCTCCTCCTTGCCACCAGCCCCATCCAATTCACCGTTCAGGCCTGGCCATTCATCGCTGGCTATTCGTCTTTGACCCAGGGCCTGGCCCTTGCCCTGAGATGCCGCGTTCCGGGCAGCCGAGTCATTGCGCGGACTTGCGACACTTCGCCGCCAGCGCGGCAAAAAGGCGTGCTTGCGTAATCAACTTTTCATGCACGCTGTCAACAAATCTAATGCTGGATCTATTCCCGGCAAGCCGCCGCTAATATCGGAGCGCGATTAATTGCCATGTTGGTGGGCAGGCTCGCGCCGGCTTGCACGGCGAGGCGAAGCTGGTAACATTACTCGACTCCCGCCTTCGGAAATTCTTCACCCCGCCTGCAGAAATCCTGCCGCCACCGCTGGCCTTCGCCAGCTACAGTCCTTACTCCTTAGAACGCAGAAAGAGCCTGAGTGATCCGTGTCAAAGTTCGAAAATGAGCCTGGCCCCGCCAGCGCGACCGCTGGCGCCGCCGGCGCCCCTTCCTTGATTTCTCCCCTCGCTGACCTCGGCGACCTCGCCGCCCCCGCCGGCGACCCGGCCGACCCGACCCGCGCCGCCGCGACTCCCCCTTCTATAGACCGCGAGGCGGTCCTTGCCACCCTGCGCCAGTCGGCCGACCTGCGCGGGCTCAAGGCGACCGAGATCGTGGTCCGGCTGCGCGGCGACCAGAAGACCCGCCACCGCATCCGCCGCCTGATCGGCGAGCTGCTCGAAGACGGCGTCATCGAGCGCGGTCCCGGCGGCCGCTACTCCATCGTTGGCTGGCACCCAGCGCCGGCCGCCGACCCGGTGGCCAGCGCGCCGGTCCCCGCCCCCTCACGGTTGACGCCGGCGGCCGGGGTCAGCGGGCGCATCCTGGTCCACCCGGCAGGCTACGGCTTCGTCGAGCGCGACGATGGCGACGACAACATTTTCATCGCCGCGCGCTTCCGCGGCGGCGCTCTCGACCGCGACCGGGTGCAGGTGCAGACCTGGCTCGGCTACCGCGGTCCCGAGGGGCGCGTGGTGGCCGTGCTGCAGCGCGGCCGCGCCCGGCTCACCGGGACGCTGCGCAGTGCCGGCGGCGCCATCGTGCTCGAGCCCGATGATCCGCGCATCAGCGGTCCGGTGCCGCTCAAAGGTCGGGTGGACGCGGCCGACGTCGGCCTGGCAGTGGTGGCCGAGATCACCGAGTACCCGAGCTCGCCCGACCAGTCGGTGCGGGCGCGGGTGCTGCGCGTCCTCGGCGATCCCGACGACACCCGCACCGAGGTCCAGAAGATCCTCGAGTGTGACGAGATCCCCGACGCCTTCCCCGCCGCCGTCCTCGCCGAGTCCGAGCGCGCCGCCCAGCAGGTCCTCGCCGCGGAGCTGCACGACCGCCTCGACCTGCGGCACCTGCCCATGCTCACCATCGACCCGGAGACCGCGCGCGACTTCGATGACGCGGTGTGCCTGGAGCCGGGCCCGCGCCCGCACACCACCCGCCTGTGGGTCGCGGTGGCCGATGTCTCGCACTACGTTCGCGCCGGCTCGGCGCTCGATCGCGAGGCAGAGCGGCGCGGCGTCTCGGTCTACCTGCCCGACCGCGCGATCCCGATGCTGCCGCACCCGCTGTCCTCGGGCATCTGCTCGCTCAACCCCGAGGTCGACCGGCTGGCGATGGTGGCCCGGCTGGACATCAGCGCCAGCGGCGAGGTCATCGGCGAAGAGTTTCAGGCCGCGGTCATCCGCTCGCACGCCCGGCTCGACTACGGCGGGGTCGCGGCGGCGCTGGCCGGCGATCTGCGCGGCAGCCGCGCCCGCTATGAGCCCTACCTGCCCGCCCTGCGCGCCATGATGGAGCTGGCCGAGCGGCTGCGCGCCGTACGCCAGCGCCGCGGCAGCCTGGACTTCGATCTCCCCGAGGCCCAGGTCGTCCTCGACCAGGACGATCCGCGGCGCGTGCGTACGGTGCGCCGCTCGCGCGCCGATCCGGCGGTCAAGCAGGCGTACATGATGGTCGAGGACTTCATGCTCGCCGCCAACGAGGCCGCCGCGCGCTTCTTCTCATCCCGGGGCCTGGGCACGCTGTGGCGCATCCACGCCCCGCCGCGGCTGGAGTCGCTGGAGAAGCTGGCCGAGCTGGCGCGCTCGTTCGCCATCGACCTCGATCCCAAAGCCGCGCAGTCTCCCAAGGGGCTGCGCGAGTTCCTCACGCTGGTGCGCGGCCGGCCCATCGAGCGCGCGCTGTCCTACCTGATGCTGCGCTCGCTGAAGCAGGCGGCCTACGCGGTCGACAACGTCGGCCACTTCGGGCTCGCGGCGCCCGAGTACCTGCACTTCACCTCGCCGATCCGGCGCTACCCGGATCTCATCGTCCACCGCCTGATGAAGCAGCAGCTGCGCCGCGAAGGCCGACCGGCCGGCCAGATCGATGAGGCGCCGCCGCCGCTCGCTGACGAGCTGCAGCTGTGGGCGCGCGACTCCTCGGTGCACGAGCGGCGGGCGATGGAGGTCGAGCGCGCCGTCGTCGACATGTACCGGGTGTTCGTGATGCGCGACCGTATCGGCGACGAGCTCGAGGGCACCATCTCGGGCGTCACCGCCCTGGGCCTGTTCGTCGAAGTCGACGACCCCTACGTCGAGGGCCTGATCCGCATGGAGAGCCTGCCCGAGCGCTACGAGCTCGACGGGCACGGGGTGCGGCTACACGGCCTGCGCAGCGGCCAGCAGCTGGCGCTGGGCGATCGGGTGCGGGTGCGCATCAACAGCGTGTCGGTCCCCCGCCGGCGCATCGACCTCGGCCTGGTCGAGCTCCTGTCCTCCATCGCGCCGCCGGCGCCGCCGCTGCCGCCGGATCACCCGGCGCACACCCGCGCCGCCGCCAAGCCGGCCGCTCGCCGCCCGTCGCTCGCCCGCAGCGGGACGCGCAAGCCCGCCGCGCACAAGCCCGCCGCTCGCAAGCCCGCTGCTCGCAAGCCCGGCAGCAAGCGCCGCCACTGAGTACGACCCCGAGAAAGTTGTAGCCCCCAGCGAAGCTGAGCAGGGTCCGTCCGGGCTAAGCAGTGCGGCGCCCAGCGAAGCGGCGCCCAGCCCGGACACAATGATGCACCGCCCTGCCCAGGCCCGGCCCGCGCCGCGGTGGCCGCGCGGGTCGCTGGACCAAGCCGTTCAGCCCTTCTTGTCGAAGTGGAGCGCGGCGGTCGCTTCGGCCAGCAGCTGCCGCTGCCCGCGCAGCACCACGAGCGCCGATACGAGCAGGGTCATGAGCGTCGCCGCCAGCCCCGGCAGGCGCATCGAGCTGCGCGCCGGCCACAGCTGCACCCCGATGATGATCGAGATCATGAACGCCGCCGGCGCCACACCAATAAGCGGCAGCGCCGCCGAGCTGTAGGAGCGCCGCACCGCCGCCTCATCGCGCCGCTTACACGACGGACAGCGCACAAGCTGCATCGCCCGCCGCCCGCGCTTCTCCAGCCGCGCCTGCGCCTCCTGCAGCGCCGCCTGCTGCGACCACTTGTCGCGCCCGCCGACCGGCTCGTCCTCGGCGAACGAGTCGGGATCGACAAACTGTACCGGCGCGCGATAGCTGCAGGCGGCGCAGGCGTACTCGGTGTTCCAGATCGTGGGGATAAGCGGCCGGGTCATAAGGGCACTCACTTTATCAATTAGCCTCTCTCGCAGCGCACCGCCAGCGCCGCCGCCGAGGGTGAGCGGCAGCGGCTGCGGGCACCGCTACCGAGGCGTCCTGTGGCTTTTGGCGGCGCTAGTGGACCGCCGAGCCCGCCGGCTTCGCCCCGACCGCCGGCGGCGGCGTCTTGATCGGCGCCGGGATCGTCACATCGAGCGGGGTCACCGTCCCAAAGCCGGTCAGCGCGCCGCCAAACTCCTGGGGGTTGCCGACCACCAGCACCGCGAAGCCGCTCGGGTTGAGGTACTTCTTGGCCACCCGGTTTACATCGTCGACGGTGACCTTGGCGATCTGCTCGGGGTACTTCTCGTGGTAGTCGGCCGGGTAGCCGTAAAACTCCAGCTTCATCCGGTCCTGCAGGACCTTGGCCTTGGTGTCGAAGGTGAACACGAACGAGTTGAGGATCGCGTCCTTGGCCTTCTGCACCTCGGCGGCGGTCGGCGGGTTCTGGGTCATGCCGTTGACTTCGTCGTAAAGCGCCTGGATCGCCTTCTGGGTGTTCTTGCTCTCGGTGCCGACGAACAGCCTGTAGAGCGACGGCACGTCCCAGCCCATCCCGACGCCGCCGCGCACCGAGTACGCCAGGCCCTTCTTGCTGCGCACGTTGGAGAACAGCCGCGCCGCGAAGCCGCCGCCGAGCACCTCGTTCATGACCTCCAGGGCATAGGCGTCGGGGTTTTTGCGCGTCGAGCCGAGCTGCACGAGGTGGATGCTGCTCTGGTTTATGTCATCCTTGGCGACCACATAGATCCCCGGCTTGGTCGGGTTGAACGCGAGCTCGGGCGCCGGCAGCGGCGGACCCTTGGCCCAGCCGCCGAGCAGCGAGCGCAGCTTGGTGGTCATCTGCGCGACATCGAAGTCGCCCGAGATGCCGAGCAGCAGGTTGTTGGGCTGGATGTAGCGCTTGTGCCACAAGAGCAGATCCTCGCGGCGGACGGCGTTGACCGTGGCGTACTCGGGGTGACGGGCGTAGGGGTGGCGGGCGCCGAGCGCCAGCTTGCTCGACTCGCGGGCGGCGATCGCCATCGGGTTGTCGTTGCGGCGGGAGATGGCGGTAAAGAGCTGCTTCTTGGCCAGCTCGAGCTTGTCGGCGCGGAACTCGGGCTCGCGCAGGACCTCGACCAGCACCTTGAACACGTCGTCGAAGTCGCTCTTGAGGCACACCGCGCTGAGCGCCACCGAGTCGGTGTCGCCGTGCGCTTCGATCTTGGCGGCGCGCAGCCCCAAAAAGTCATCGAGCTGATCGCCGGTGCGGCCGCGGGTGCCGCCGGTGCGCCAGACCTGGCTGAACAGCGAGACGAGCCCCACCTGATCGGCCGGCTCATCGCGCGAGCCGCCGTGCACGCTCAGAGTGACGTGGACCAGCGGCAGCTCGGTGTCGGGCTGGAGGAAAATCACCAGGCCGTTGTCGAGCACAAGGCGCGTCGGCTGCTGCGGGACGAACTTGCGCAGCGGCGGGGTCTGGATCTTGCGCCAGTCGGCCTGCGCGGTTGCGGCGGGGGCCGGCGAGCTGGCGGCGAGCACGGCGCACAGGGCCACAAGACCCGCGCCGATAAGGGTCGTACGGGATCGCGCGATCATCACTTCGCTCCTTTGGGCGCGGCGCCGTCGGCGCGCTCGATCCAGGCCGCGGTGCGGTTGCTCTCGACGAACACCTGGTTGGCGATGCGCCGGATGTCTTCCTTGGTCACCTTCTCGATGTGCTCGACGTTGCGGAAGACCTCGCGCCAGTCGCCGTAGCGCTGCTGGGCCTTGGCGAACGCGATGGCCAGGCCCTGGTTGTCGTCCAGGCTCTGCAAGAGCTCGACCTTGGCGCGGGCGCGCACCATCTGCAGCTCTTCATCGGTGACCAGGGTCGTCTTGAGGCGGTCGATCTCGGCGTGGATGGCGGCGCGGATCTGCTGCGGCGTGTTGTCGGGGGTGGGCACGCCGAAGAAGACGAACAGGTGGGGGTACTTGGTCCCCGGAAAGCCGCTGATCCCCGCCGCCTGCGCCGCGATCTTCTGATCGCGCACCAGCGACCGGTACAGCCGCGAGGTGCGGCCGCTCGACATGAGGTCGCTGATCGCGTCGTAGACCGCGTCGTCCTTGTCGCGGTAGTCGGGGCGGTGGTAGGCCTCGGCGTAGAACGGCTGGGTCTTCTCGCGCAGGATTACCGTGCGCTCGGCGAACTGCTTGGGCTCGATGGTCGACAGCGGCGGGGGCTTGGGGCCCTTGGGCAGGCGGCCGAAGTAAGCGGTGAGGACCGGCATCACCTCGGCGGCCTTGACGTCGCCGACCACGGCGATGCACTTGTTGGCCGGGGTGTAGTAGGCCTCCCAGAACTTGAGCGCGTCGGTGGCCGACCAGGTATCGAGGTCGGAGTCCCAGCCGACCACCGGCCGGCCGTAGGGGTGGGCGGTGAACGCCGCGGCGAGCAGCTGCTCGATCATGCGGCCGTTGGGGTTGGAGTCGGTGCGCATGCGCCGCTCCTCGTGCACGACGTCGCGCTCCTGGTAGAACTGGCGCATCACCGGCCGCTTGGCGCGCTCGGACTCCAGGTAGGCCCACAGCTCGAAGCGGTTCACGGGGAACGAGAAGAAGTAGCCGGTCTCGTCGGTGTTGGTGAAGGCGTTGAGGCCGACGCCGCCGTTTTTATCGACCAGCTCGCCGAACTCGTTGGGGACGACGAACTTGTCGGCTTCGGCGATCGCGGCGCGCCAGTCTTTTTCCAGCTGGGCGACCTTCTGGTCGTCGCGGCCGTAGGGCTTGCGGCGCTCGGCGTCGTAAAGCAGGTAGGCCGCCTCGACCTTGGCGATGGCGAGCTTCTCCTGCGGGTAGTTGGTGGTGCCGATGCGCTCGGTGCCCTTGAAGGCCATGTGCTCGAACATGTGGGCGAGGCCGGTCTGGCCGACCGCCTCCTGAGCGCCGCCGACGTCGACGTGGGTGAAGTACGAAAACACGGGGGCCACGGGGCGCTCGATGACGATCAGGGTCAGGCCGTTGGGCAGCGTCTTGACCGTGGTGCGCTTCTCAAACGACGCCATGTCCTGGGCGTGCGCTGCGCCGGCGCTGCCGATTGAAAGCGCCAGGGCCAGGGCCGCTAAGCGACGTCTCATGGAACCTCCTCGACTCGAAGTGGGGTCTATCGCGGCCGGCCGGCGATGACGGCTGCCGCGGCCTTTGGGGCACGTAATGGGCCACTTTAGCGAAGATTTCGCCAGCTTGAAAAGGAAGCGTCCGCCTTCGGGGCGCCGCTTGCGCCCGAAATCCTCTGCTATCGCTGCGTTGGCGCGGGGCTGCGCGAGGCTTGCTCCGGCTCGCGCTTGGGACAGCGCCTAGCTTGGGTTTGCGGGGCACAGGAGGTTGTGCAGCAGCGCTTCGGCCAGCGGCTCGTAGGCGTGGCCGGGACCGGGCTCGATGCAGACGAGGCGCGGCGGCGACTCGGGGCTCGGCGGCGGCAGGTGGTAGCACAGCCCGCCGGCGGGAGTGCGGGCGTGGCCGCGCTGCAGCGCCTGACGCAGGACGGCGGGGGGCGGCGGGTCGCCGGGGGGGCCCAGACTGGCGTGCACGATGAAATCCAGGCTCGCGGGGGGCGGGCTCGGCTCGCCAGGGCGCGGCGCGAGCGCGGACCGATGCTCGGCTGGCTCGCCGACCGGGCCGAGCAGGAGCACCCGATGTGCGCAAAAGGCGCCGTGCAGGCGGCGGAGCAGGTCCTTTTCGAGCATCGCCGGGGTCGCTGGGCGGGCCAGCGTGGCTGTGAGCTGCTCGGCCTGGCCGGGCGGCCACGGCGCATCGGTGGCGAGCGACTGCGCCAGCGCGCCCATCGCCAGCGGGCTCACCGCGTCGGCGCGCAGCCGCTTGAGCAGGGCCAGCCCCTGCCCGGCCGTGCCGCGCCGGGTCGGCGGCTCGCCGGCGGCCAGCCCGATCTCGCGCTGGGCGCGCGCGAAGCGGGTGACCGAATCCATCAGGAAGAGCACCTTCTTGCCCTGGTCGCGGAAATACTCGGCCATCGCCGTCGCGACATAGGCCGCCTTGGCCCGCTCCATCGAGGACTTGTCGGAGGTGGCGACGACGATCACCGAGCGGGCCATGCCCTCCTCGCCCAGCTCCTTCTCGATGAACTCGCGCACCTCGCGGCCGCGCTCGCCGATCAGCGCGATCACCGCGACGTC
>DAOMZC010000078.1:0-13735 GCA_035437965.1 Pseudomonadota bacterium | reverse complement strand
AGGGTAATGAGGCAAAAGGGCTCGACATTCGCGGCGCCAATGCGCGAGTCCCCCCGCTAGGTCGGGCCGCTGTCCGCGGCGTGCGTATTCGCGCACCCGAGCTGACCGAGCTTCAGGGGGCGCCTTACGCGCCAGCGTCCGTTTCGGCCCGCGCCGCGCCCGGGCGGGGCCCGCAGGCGACTCCCGGGTCAGGAATTTTTCCGTCGGTGGGACGAGTATCTGGGCGCCTGTCCGGCAGGCCGGGCAGGGCGCTCCCGACCGCGCTGCCCGGGCCGCCGCGCGAGTGCGTCTGCGCACATATTTCCCGAGGCTGAGCCGCTTTTTTGAGTGCGAACAAGCACGGTCGTTTTGCCGATTTTCCCGTCGCTGCGGGTGATATTTTCTTGGGCAGAGGATCCACCATGAGTGACCATATTCCGTCGGAAACCAGAGTAGAGAGCGGAGCCCAGACCGCCGCCGGCCCCCCGGCTGCGGATGTCATCATCGTCGGTGCCGGGGTCACCGGCTGCGCCATGGCGGCGGCGCTTGCCGACGGCCAGCGGCAGATTCTCGTCCTCGAGGCGCGCAAGGGTCACAAGCCCCGCTTCGCCGGAGAGCTCATCCACCCGACCGGGGCCCAGGTGCTCGATGACCTCGGGTTCCTGCCCACCCTGCGCGCCCTCGGCGGGGTCGACGTGGACGGCTTTGCCGTGGTGCGGCACGCGAGCCGCCCGCCGACGCGGCTCCCCTATCGCGAGATCCCCGACGCCCGCAGCACCGGCTTTGCGATGGAGCACCGCGAGCTCGCCGAAGGCATGCGCCGCGTCGTACAGGGCCTGCCCGGGGTGCAGCTGCGCTTTGGCCAGAAGGTCGAAGAGGTGCTGCGCGATCCCGGCGGGCGCGCCTGCGGCGTGCGCACCAGCGAGGGGCCGCTATACGCCCCGCTCATCCTTGGCTGCGACGGGCGGCACTCCAAGATCCGGCCGCTCCTCGGGCTCTCCGAGAAGGCGCGCCTGGTCTCGTTCAGCGTGGCGATGCGCCTGCCGGACAGCGCGCCGCTTTTGCCGCACCCGACCTTCGGACATATCTTCCTGGGCGCCTGGGGCCCGATGCTGATCTATCCGATCGGCGGCGAGGGCCCGCAGCGCTCCGATGCCCGCGGCTGCTTTGATGTCACCGGGGAGCTCAGCGGGGGTCCCAAAGGGGCGGCCGATCTCATCGCCCGTGAGTATGCCCCGCACCTGCCGCCGGCGCTGGCGCAGGCCCTGCTTAGCTCCCTGGCCCGCGAGCCGCCGCAGATCGCCGCCAACGAGGCGATCCGCACCGATCGCGCGGTCTACCCGGGCGCGGCGATCATCGGCGACGCCGGCGGCTGCTCGCACCCGCTCACCGCGACCGGCATGACCGTGGGGTTCACCGACGCGCAGCGCCTGGCGCGGCTGCTCGCCCCGGCCGGGCGGTTCGGCGATCCGCGGCAGGTCGATGCGGCGCTCAAGCGCTACGAGATCGAACGCTACCGCTTCGTGCGCGCGCGCGAGCTCCTCGCCGACGCGCTATACGAAGTCTTCCGCGCCGCCGAGCCCGGGACGCGCGCCATCCGGGAGGGCATCTTCCGCTACTGGGAAGGCAGCACCACCGCGCGCGCCCGCTCGATGGCGCTGCTCTCGGGGGCGGAGTCGCGACCGATGGTCTTTCTCAAGGAGTACCTGACGGTGGTCGGCGCCTCGACCTCGGCCGTCCTACGCGGCCACACCGGCCCCGTGGCCGACCGCACCGCCACCGCACGCGAGCGCGCCGAGTCCTTCGTCGGCCTGGGCCGCAAAGGACTTGAGAAGCTGGCGCTGGTTGCTCGCGATATCCGCCAGGAGATCAACCGCGCTACCGCGGCGTAGGCCCGGGTCGACTCGGGGTTGCCGCGTCGCCCGTGGCTCCCTGGGTCGGCCTGGGGTTGCCGCGTCGCCCGGCGCTCCCTGGTGGAGCCTGCCGAGCGGTTCGTTCGCCGCTCGGCAGCTGGTTACTTGGTCTTGGTGACGGTGATCCGGCCGCCGGCCGAGCGGGCGAGGATCGTGCGGTCGTACATGCCCTCGCCCTGCAGCGGCGGGATCACGTAGGTGCCGACGTTGGTGGCCTTGATGGTGTAGATGAACTCCTGCACATCCGAGCCGACGCTGCCGTAGAGGACGACGCGATCCTCGCGGACGTCGCCGTACTCCGGGCTCCAGGTGGAGCCCTCGGCCATGATCGGCAGCTGCGCCGGGGGCGCGACCGTTTTCTCGCGCCGGCCGCTGTCGCCGTCGCCGTCACCGCCGCCCTCGCCGTCGCCGCCGCCCTCATCGTCGCCGGAGACCTCCTTGTCCTCGGCCTCATCCTCGTCGTCGTCATCCCCGTCGGCCTGGCCGGCCTTGGGCTGGACGACGACCTCGAAGCCGCCGGGCAGAAGGTCGATGAGCGCCAGGTTGTACAAGGTGACGTTGGGCACCTTGCTGCGCAGCTTGACGTGGACCTTGATCTCCTCGCCGAGCTGCACGCTGGTCACCGGCTTGCCGTCGCCGCCGACGATCTCGCGGAAGACCTCCAGGCGGCCCGACTCGGCCTTGTCGGGGATCGTGGTGTCGAAGCCCGACTGGATTACCTGATAGAAGGTGCGCAGCGGGCTCTGGCTCGATAGGAGCAGCTTCTTGGCGTCGGGCGTGTACAGCACGAGCGGCAGGATGCCGGCCGGCACGGTGAGCGGCCGCTGCTGCCCGCTCTGCAGAATCTCCGCTACCCCGAGCTGCCCCGGCTCGACGGTGGCGCTGGCCAGCTGGGCGTAGGCGTCGAGCGCCAGGATCGTGTACGCCGACGACAGGGTGTTGTAGCGGCTCTGCGCGATCGGCTCGACCAGCGCGCTCAGCGCCTCGCCGGGCAGGTCCTTGACCCGCTCGGGGAAGTGACGGACAAGGAGGTACAGGAGCTGCGCGTCGCGGATGAGCGGGTCGTAGTAGTTCTGGTAGTCGCTGTCGGCGTCCTTGACCTGACCGAGCTTGGCCTCGGCGATGATCCGGTTCGCCGGCCGCTCCTGCTTGAGCATCTTGAACGTCGCCGCAAGATAAATGCCGGCGAGGTCCTTCTGCCAGCCCTTGTAGGCGTTGTCGAGCGTCTTGTGCACCGAGCCGGCGTACTGGCTGGTGACCACCCCGCTGCGAGTCAGGACGTACAGCGCGTAGGCGCGCAGGCGCTCCTCGGGCAGCGAGTCGGTCTCGTGGCTGGCGAGCTGCCCGAGGTACTCTAGGCCCTTTTTCCAGACCTCGGTCGGCACCGCGAAGCCGCGCTCGCGGGCCTCGACCAGGAAGTGCATCGCGTAGACGCTGGCGAAGTCGCTCGGCGGGTTGGGGTTCTGCCACAGGCCGAAGCCGCCTTCATCGCTCTGCCGCGAGCGCAGGGTGGCGAGCACGCTGGCGAAGCTCTTGTCCGCCGCCTCGCCGACATAGCCGAACTCCGGCCGCGTCTTGAGGACCACCGCCGGGAAGCCCTGGCTGACCTGCTGCTCGGTGCAGCCGTGCGGGAACTTCTCCAGGTAGCGCACGAGGCCATGCGCGACCCCAAGCGGCAGCGGCGAGATGCTGGCCGACAGCACCCGATAGTCCGGGTACAGCACGCGCGGCACCGCCACCACCTGCTTGCCGCCGCCCGCCGCCAGCTGCCCGAGCTGCGTGGTGGTGAGCAGCGGCGCCGCCGGCCGGATGCTCAGATCGGTCGTGTACTTGCCGCTCTTACCGCCGAGAGAGGCGACGAACGTAAGGCTCCCCGAGCCGAGCGTGCTCGTCGCCTTCAGAGTGAACCGGGTCACGGTCTCGCGCAGCTCGCCGATCTGCAGGGTGACCTTGGCGGCGCCGACGACCTCCAGGTGCTTGGAGACCTTGAGCTCGAGGTTCACGCTGGGGCTCTTGCCCGAGCCGACGACGTTGTTGGCGACGCCGACGCTGACCTCGAACTGATCGCCCGGGGCGGCGAACGTCGGCACATTGGGACTCAGCACGAAGTCGCCGCGCACCTGGGTCTTTCTGTGCAGCACGCCCACCGCGTCGGCGGCGACCGCGACCGCCATCACCCGCAGGGTGCCGTTGAACGAGTCGGGCACCTCGTAGACGACCTCACGCTCCTTGGGACCGGCGTCGATGATCCCCGACCAGTAGGCGACGGGCTTGTCGCGCCGCCGCTTGAACGGGTTGAGGTTCTTGGCCGCGCCGCCGCCCTCGCCGTCACCGCCCGGGGCCGCCGACATCAGGCGGGTGAACTCGGGCAGCACCAGGTCGAGGATCTGCGCCGTCTTCACCTCCAGGGCCCGCTTCTGGAAGAAGTAGGCGAGCGGATCCGGGGTCTTGTACTTGGCGACCTGCAGGATCCCTTCGTCGACGGCAAAAAGGACGATCTTGGTCGGCCGGTCGGTGCTGTAGCGGAGCTTGAGCGGCTCGCCCGGCTTCACCAGCTCCGGCGTGTTCACCGTGATCTTGGCGGTCCGGCGCGCCCGACTGAGCGAGAACGGCGCCACGCCATAGCTCAAGGGACTCATGAACACATCGCCCGAGCTGAGCCCGCGGATGAACGACACCGAGACGTAGCCGTTACCCTCCATATCCTCGGGGACCTGGATGGTCTGGATGGTCGTGTTGGTGGTGGTCTGGAACCACTTGTAGGCGAGCACCTTGTCGCGCTCGATGGTGATGAGGCCCGCGCCGGTGTAGGGGGCCTTGATCTGCAGCTCCAGCTCGTCGCCCGGTCCGACGTCGGCGGACTTTAGCTGCAGGTGCAGCTCGGCGTTCTTCTCCAGCGAGCGGCTGACGTTGCCCTCGCCGGCGACCGAGAACTCGATGCGGTTTAGCTCCTGATCCTTGTCGTTGCGCAGAAGGATTACGTAGTCGCCCGCCTTGTCGCTCGGCAGCTCGTAGCGCAGGCCCGACTCGGGGATGTTTATGTGCTTGTCGGTGAGCGGGACTTCCTTGCGGATCGACTCGTACTTGTACGTTCCGTTGAACTGTTTGGTGAGGACGGACAGAAACTTGCGCTCCAGGAGCTGCACCCGGATGCCGCTCTGGGCGACGCGGGTGGCGCTCGGGCCGATGGCGACGAGGTCCACCACGCGCTTCTGCCCCTTGCTCACATACGAGAGGTCGCCGTCGGCCTTGTAGCCGACCAGGTACTGCATCGGCGAGACCGTGACCGCCGCCTCCGCCGCCACCGAGCGTCCGCCCTCGGCCTCGAAGCCCTGGGCGAGGAAGCGCAGCTTGTAGGTCGCGGCGGCGAAACGGCCCAGGTTCAGGTCGAACTCCGCCTCGCCTTTTTCGTCGGTCTCGCCATCGGTAAGGCCATCGGTGATCGCCTCCTTGGCGCGCAGCGGATCCGAGAACTGATAGTCGGCGAACCGGCTGAAGGTCGGCAGCGTCGGCGACAGCTGGATGCTCGCCTTGGCCCGGCGCTCGGTGGCGGGGGTGCCGAACAGGTTCAGGAGCGTAACGTGCGCCTTCAGATCCTGCGGCGACACCCAGCCCTCCAGCGTGTCGGTGGCGACCTTCTGGTTCGGCTTGTCGCTCTGCAGCCGCGCCGTCATCTTCAGCCGGTCGGGCAGGAACTCCTGCACCCGCACCGAGGTCGAGCCGAGCAGGCTCCCGGCGCGGTCGTCCTTTACCACGTGGACGTTGATGTTCCAGGTGCCGGTGGGCGAGCTGTCCGAGGTGGTGTAGCGGATCTCTTCGAAGCCGGCTGCGGTGAGCTTGATCTTCTCGCGCTTGACCGTCATCCCGCGCGCATCGTCGACCGTGATCTCCAGCGGGACGCCGGCGAGGCGGCTCTTCCAGTCGCGCGACTTGACGATGAGGCCGACGCGGATCTCGTCGCCCGGCCTGTAGATGCCGCGGTCGGAGAACATGTACGCGGTGAGCCCCTGCGGCTGCTCGCTGTTGGTCACCCCGTCGATCGGGAAGCGCGAGAAGTCCAGGTACCGATCCGAGCGCCCGAACGGCAGAAACGACAGATCCGAGCCCTTGCGCGCCAGGTACATGAGCGGCGCCTGGTCGCGGGTGTAGCCGGTCAGCTTGGGAAACGCGGCGTGGCCGTCGCCATCGGTCGACTGGGTGAGCACCGGCAGGCCGTTCTTGCCAATGAGCTCCACCTTGGCCCCGCGCACCGGCGCGCCGTCGTCCAGCGACTGGACGAACACCTCGTGCGTGCCGTCGGCGTTGTCCTTGACCAGCATCCCGAGGTCGGTAAGCAGGATCAGCCGGTTGTCGGTCTTGCCGGTGTTGATCTTGCGCGCCGGGTCCCAGCTCTCGACCTTGACGAAGAACAGGCCCTTTCGGTCCTCGCCCTTGCCCTCGAGATACTTGCCCAGATCCACCGCCGCGTACTGCGCCTTGCCGTGGCCCTGCAGCGGGATGCGGATGACCTCGGAGAGGATCTCCGAGATGTTCTCGGCGCTGAAGCGGTAGTTGTAAAACTCCGGGTTCTGGAAGCTGCCGTTGTTCTGGCCGACCAGGTGGTGCAGCTGCCCGGGCAGCACGCGATCGACCTCGACGCGCACCGACTCGACATCGCGCGCGTAGAGCGACAGCTTCTTCTCGCCGGTGAGGCTCAGCAGGGCGCCGCTTTGCATGATCTTGAGCTCTTTGGGGAACTCCGGCACCCGTAGCGCGTAGTGGGCCTCCTCGCCCAGGAGGTAGCCGCCGAAGCTGCGCAGCCCCTTGGTCACCCGCACATAGACATAGCGGCCGACCTCGGCCTGGTAGCGGAAGCTGTGCACCGTCGCGTAGTCACGCTCGTTGGCAATCTGCTCCAGCTTCAGCGGCTGCGAGGCGCGCAGCACCTCGTTGCTGATCTCGTACACGCCCCAGGCGTGCGGCTCGCCTGAGCGGGCCTTTTCGCCCGGCGGCTGCACCGGTAGCATGTAGGCGGTCACCGCCTTGCGCATCTCCGCTTCTTGGACGCCGGTGTTGGTCTCCAGGATGATGACCTGCTCGGGCTCATACTGGGCGTTGTTCACCAGGGTCAGGTTGGCCTCGCGGATGCGCAGGAAATCGTAGAGGCCGGGGATGCTGACGTTCTCGGTGACATCCTTGGTGGTCGGCTTGCCGCCGTGCGCGGCCCGCACCCCGGCGCTGACCTTGATGACCATCATGGCGTCGTGATCCGGGATGCGCACCGGATCCGAGTGGACGAACGCGTTACCGTGCAGCTTGTCGTAGGTGACCTGGAAGCGATAGGTCTGGCTGTGCTTCTGGCCTTCCTTCTTGCTGACCAGCTCCATGCTCAGGTGCTTCTCGAACTCCGCCGGCTCGATGGCGTGCGAGAAGGTGACTGTCGAGACGACCTTCTTGTGATTCTGGTCCTGCGGGTCCTGATAGAACTCGGTGCTGTTCATCCCGATGGTGAGGGGGGCGCTCTGGAACTTCAGCTCGTACTCGTGCAGGCGCACCCCTTCGGTGAGCAGTCCCTTGCGGTCGAGCGTGACGACGAAGTTTTCGCCAATCGGCCAGTCCTCTTTGGGAGTGAAGGTCAGCACGCGGTCGCTGTCCCACCGCCAGCTGCCGGGCACCACCGGATCGAGCTCGATGCCCGCGGTCACCGGCTTCTTCACCTTGTCGATAGGGGCCGCCGAGCCGCCGAAGATGATGCGCAGGGTGTCCGGCTTGGCGTTGTCTTCCAGCTTGGTCGGCTCGGGCGCGTCCAGCCGCACCGACATCTCGACCGGCTTGGGCCGCGCCTGGTACCACTTGTAGCCGCGCAGCGCACCGAATCCGACAAGGGCGGCAATCCCCAGGACCACCGCCACCCGTCCGGGGTGCCGCCGCAGCGCGCCGAAGAAGTCCCGCACGTTGCCCAGGAAGTAGCGCAGCCACGGGGGAGCCGACCAGCTGAGGCTCCCGAACAGGGCGGCCAGGACCCGCGCCAGAAAGCCTGTCACCGAACGACCGGTGGCGATAATCGATTGAAAGCGACTCACGCTGCCTCCCTTTTCCTAGGGTTTCAGCATAAACCAAAGCCCGGCCAGTGGATCTAGGACGGCGTGGCGAGGGAGGATTTCGCAGAGCGCGGCCGGCCGGTCTTGCGCGCCTGCGGGGCGTGCAGCACCAGCAGCGAGACCCGGCACTTCTTGATGAAGTACTCCTGATTGATGCCGAACTGGCGCTGCTCCAGACCCCAGTCGGCCCCGAGGCCGATGAGCACGAGGTCGTAGGGAGTCGGCTGGTCGCTCGCCGCCTCGACCAGCGCCGCCGCCGCCGGGTCGGCGTGCTCGACCATCTTGACTGCCACCTCGCCGCCGGGGCTGCCGGGCTCGTGAAAGAGCTCGGTCATCTCGCGCGAAAGTCCGTGGACGGCGCTGTCCGGCAGCTGGCCGGGCTTGACTACGTGCAGCACGGTGATCGAGATCCCCGAATGGGTGGCCATCCGCTGCGCCAGCCGCAGCGCCGCCCGGTCATGCTCGGTGCCATGGAACGGCACCAGCACGCGCTTGATCGTCTGCAGCCCGCGGTCGACCAGCACGCCGACGGTGGTGCCCGCCTCGCTCAGCACCTGGCTGACCGTCCCGCCGAGGGCAGCGCGGTTGAACAGCGGCCGGTGCCAGCCGAGCAGCACCAAGTCCGCCCCCTTGACCTCGGCGACGTTGCAGATGTCGCGCGCCGGCTGCGCCGAGACGAAAGCGATGGGCTTGACGTGCAGCCGCTGACCCTCGGCCTGCTCGAGCAGCGGCTCCAGGCTCGACTCGGACTGGCGGGCCCCCGGGCCGGCATCGAGGTAGAACGACGGGCGATCGGTGGGCCGCTGGAGCTTCAGGGCGTAGACCCGGCTCTGCTCCGGGGTGCGCCGCACCAGCGACTCGGACACCTTGAGCATGCCCAGACCGGCCCCGGTGTACGAGACGCAGACCAGCACGCAGAACCGATCCACCGGCGGCGCCGCGGGCTCGGGCAGCTCGCCGAGGCTCTGCGGCACCTCCTCGGGCCGGTAGAACAGCTGCAGCAGCGGCGTGGTGATGAGGGTGGTCGCCAGCGCCATCAGCACCAGCATGGTGAACAGCGTCGGTGAGATGACGCCCAGGTCGAGGCCGATGTTGAGGACGATGAGCTCCATCAGGCCGCGCGCGTTCATCAAGACGCCGATGGTGGCGGACTCGCGCCAGCTCAGGCCGCACAGCTTGGCGGCGACCAGGCTGCCGCCGAACTTGCCGGCGCACGCCACCGCGACGATGAGGCCGCACAGGACCCAGGCGTGCCCCGAGTCGAGGAGCCCGATCTGGGTGCGCAGGCCGCTGTAGGCAAAGAACATCGGCAGCAGGAACACCACCACGAAGTCTTCGAGCTTGTCGGTGAGCAGGGTGGCGAAGCCGCCTTCGCGGGGGATGATGACGCCCAGCACGAAGGCCCCGAACAGGGCGTGGATGCCGATGACCTCGGTCGCCCAGCTCGAGGCCAGGAGCAAGAGGAACGTGCCGGCGACCACGTCCTGGGTCAGCCCTTCGCGGCTGCTCGCCAGCGCCCCGAAGCGCCGCATGAACGGCCGCACGGCGACGAACATGAGGGTTATATAAATCGCGGTCAGCGCCACCGTCCGCACCGCTCCGTCCAGCCCCCGCGCGAGCACCGTCGAGACGACGAAGGCGAGCAGGCACCAGGCGGTCACATCGCCGATGGCGGCGCTGGTGATCGAGATCGCGCCGACCTTGGTCTGCATCATCCGCCGCTCGGACAGGATGCGCGCGAGCACCGGGAAGGCGGTGATGCTCATCGAGGTCCCGACGAACATCATGAACGAGCCGAGCGGCACCCCGGCCCCGAGGAGCACCCCGCGCAGCACGAAGGCAAGCAGCGCCCCCAGGGCAAAGGGCACGACGATGCCCGCCTGGCTGATGAGCAGCGCCGACCGCCCGCGCCCGCGCAGCACCTTGGGATCGAGCTCAAGGCCGATGAGGAACATGAACAGCACCAGGCCCACCTGGCTGAACATCTGCAGCAGGCCCAGCGACTCCTTGGGGAACACCACCTCCTTGGCCGCCGGCCACAGCCAGCCGAGCAGCGACGGACCGAGCATGATCCCGGCCGCGATCTCGGCGATCACCATCGGCTGCCCGCCAAGCCGCGCCAGGAGGCCGAGCCCGCGGGCGACCGCGATGATGAGCACCGCCTGGACGATAAACAGGGCGAGCGGGCTGTGGGCCAAAAGTTCAGCCATCGTGCGCCTCCAGGCTTGCGTGGCCGAGCCGGCCAGGTTGGGGGAGCGAGACCACGGTCACCCTTATCACTGTAGGCCCAGTAAGCGAAGAGGCCCGAACCGCGCCCGCCCGCGTCCCGGTCGCGGCTGCTTCCGCCCGGGCGGGTGGCCGGTGGCTTCGTTGCCTCTTGACAAGCAGGGGAGGGAGCGGACAAGGTCAGGCCGAAATGCCGATTGATTACCCTGTTGCGGTCTCGTTGCAGCCGCTGGCGTTGCGATGGTCCGGGGCGCGCTCTGTGTTTGGCGAGGTCGGGCGGCCGCTGCGGCGCAGCTTGCGGCTTGCGGGGGCGCTGACCGCCGCCGCGCTGGCCGGGCTTGGCTGCCTGCCGACGCCCGAGATTCATGTGCCGGACTTCGCGCCGACGCCCGCCGTGGACGCGGGCAGCGGCGGTGACCTCCAGCCTGACGGCGCCGGCGGCGATCTGGGCACGGTCGCCGGGTGGGCGCTGGAGGCGCAGGTCGGGGCCAAGGACACCCTGCGCGCGGCGTGGGCGGCGGATCAGGCGCTGGGTGAGGCCTATGTGGTCGGCCACAACGGGCTCATCCTGCACCGCAGCGGCGGCACCTGGCAGAAAGAACAGGCGCAGAGCGCCGGCAAGCCGATCACCACCAACCTTTACGCCGTCGCCGCCGCCGCGCCCGACGTCATCTATGCGGCTGGCGACGCCGGTGTGATCCTCCGCCGGACCGGCGGCACCTGGACCCAGGAAGGCCAGGAGCTCATGCCCACGGCGGCGCTGTTCGGCATCGTCGTGCTGCCGAGCAGCGAGGTGGTGGTCGTCGGCGACGGCGGCTTCATCGCGCGCCGCCAGACGAGCGGCGTGTACACCGCCGAGGACACCAATGCCCTGGGGACCGCCAGCCTGCGGGCGGTGGCCGGCGCGACCCTGGACGGGCTTTACGCGGTCGGTCTGGGCGCGGTCATCGCCCAGCGCACGGCGGGCAAGTGGCAGCTCGATCCGTTCCCGATCGATACGGCGGATCGCGGCAACTATTACGCCGTCTCGCCGGGTCCAGACGGCGTGTTCGTCGCCGGTGAGTACACCCGGGTGCTGCGCCGCGATGTCGCCAAGTGGACCGCCGAGGCGACCGTGGCGCCGACCCCGCCGACAATCGTCCACCTCTTTGGCCTGTACGCCGCGCCCGGTGAGCTGCTCGCCGTGGGCGGCGGCGGCATGATCCAGCGCCGGGACGCCGCGAAGAAGACCTGGACTGTCGATCCGAGCGGCGTGACCGCCGGACTTTACGGCATCGCGGGGGCCGGCAGCCGGGCCGCGCTGGCCGTGGGTGAGCAGGGCGCGCTGCTGCGGCGACTGTGAGCGATGACCGCTGCAACCTTGAGAAGAGAGAGCCGGCCCACGACCGGGAGCGCGCTGCGGCGGCGCGCCGCGAGGGCGAAGTGACCGCGCTGTCGCCGTTTCCGGTCATCGCCATCGACGGACCCGCCGGCGCCGGCAAGTCGACCGTGGCGCGCCAGCTGGCGCGGCGCCTGGGCTTCTTCCTGCTCGACACCGGCGCGATCTACCGCTGCCTGGCCCTGCACGCGCAAGAGCGCGGGGTAAGCTGGGACGCCGGGCCCGACCTGGCGGCGCTGGCGCTGCTGCTGCCGATCCGCTTCGGCACCGGCCCGGTCCCGAGCGACGGCAGCTCAGCAGGCGCGAGCGCCCCGGGCGCGTCGGCAACTTCCTCGGCCGCTCCATCAGTCGATGCCGAGCAGGTCTTCCTCGGCGAGCAGGTGGTCACCCAGGCGATCCGCAGCCCAGAGATCTCCCGCGGCGCCTCGCAGGTCTCGGCCCACCCGGAGGTGCGCAGCGCCCTATTGCAGCTGCAGCGCCAGCTTGCCGCCACCGGGCCGTGCGTGGTCGAAGGGCGCGACATCGGCACCGTGGTGCTGCCCGGGGCGCCGATAAAGCTCTTTCTCACCGCCTCCGCCGATGTCCGCGCCCAGCGCCGCTTCGAAGAGCTTTCCGCCCGCGGCGTGGTCGCCGACCGCAGCGCCACCCTGCGCGATCAGGCCGAGCGCGATCACCGCGACGCCACCCGCGCCACCGCGCCGCTGCGCCAGGCCGACGACGCGCTGCTGGTCGACACGAGCGCCCTCGGGCTTGAAGAGGTGCTCGATCAGATCGAAGCCATATGCCGCAAAAGGCTCGCTGACTGGGACAAATCCCAGTCCCATTAACCACTCCGGATTTCCCTCATTTACCTACAATCTGCCTATATGTCCGCGGCGACAACGGCCTCTCAAGCGCCTGAGTACCTAATCTCTCCACCCAGGCCCTTTTTCTGCAGAAATCGCAGATTTATTCATGGAAAATCTCTTGACGGGTTATCATGGGAAAGCATAAGTTGCGCTCCTACGTCAGTGCAGCCCTCTCAGCCCGCTCCATCCTCACTCGGTAATAAGATTCCGGGACCCATTTTTCCCCGTCGGGACTCCCGATGGGCGGCATCGTTACGGGTGCCAAACCGCCTGCCTTGACGGAATCTGCAAAAAGGCTGCGTTGAAGTAGAGAATCCGCCTCGACAGATAGTCGAACGCGGAACGAAGGGAGATACAAAAACAGCATGACCGAACTTCAGGGAATACCCTCACGCCCCCGCCAGGATGAAGACTTCGCCGCTCTGTTCGAGGAGAGCCTCAAGCGGGAAGACATCAAAGAAGGTGAAATCGTCCGCGGCCGAGTGATCCAGATCACCAAGGATCACGTGGTCGTCGACATCGGCTACAAGTCAGAGGGTCAGGTAGCAATAGCCGAGTTCACCGCACCCGACGGCCAAGTGACTATCAAAGAGGGAGATCCCATCGAGGTCTACCTGGAGAGCCGCGAGAACGAGAACGGTCTCTGCGTCCTCTCCAAAGAGAAGGCCGATCGGCTCAAGGTGTGGGACGAGATCTCCGCCGCCTGCGAGCGGGATGAGCTCATCGAAGGCACCATCGCGCAGCGCGTCAAGGGCGGCCTCGCCGTCGGGATCAAGGGCGGCGTCAAGGCGTTCCTCCCGGGGTCGCAGGTGGATCTGCGGCCGGTGCGCAACCTCGATGCCTTCATCGGCAAGCAGTACAAGTTCAAGGTCATCAAGTTCAACAAGAAGCGCGGCAACATCGTCCTGTCGCGCCGCGTGCTGCTCGAGAAAGAGCGGGCCGAGCTCAAAGAGCAGACGCTCGAGAAGCTCACCGAAGGCCAGACGGTCGAGGGCATCGTCAAGAACCTCACCGAGTACGGCGCCTTCATCGACCTCGGCGGCATCGATGGCCTCTTGCACATCACCGACATGAGCTGGGGCCGGGTCAACCACCCCTCCGAGCTGTTCCAGGTCGGCGACCACGTGCGGGTCAAGGTCCTCAAGTTCAACTCCGAGACCGAGCGGGTGAGCCTGGGCCTCAAGCAGATCACCGAAGATCCCTGGATGCACGCCGCCGATCGCTACACCCCCGGCACCGTCGTCAAGGGCAAGGTGGTCTCGCTCAAGGACTACGGCGCCTTCATCGAGCTGGAGGAGGGCATCGAGGGCC
>DAOMZC010000077.1:0-13802 GCA_035437965.1 Pseudomonadota bacterium | reverse complement strand
GGCGCGCACGAGCACCAGGCGCCCCGCCGCGGCGCCGCGCTCGCCGCCGAGCAGCAGCGCCAGATCGACCACCGGCACGAGCTCACCGCGCACGAGCGACAGGCCGCGCACAAAGGTCGGCGCGCCGGCCACCGCCTGCAGCGGCAGCGTACGCAAGGTCTCCATGACCTCGGCAAGCGGCAGCGCGCACAGCCAGGCGCGGCTGCGCACCAGCAGGTAGGAATGCTGCGGACTCTCACTCATGGGTCTAACTGCTGGCAGCGGCTGGGTGAAACGGAACTATCACCATAAATATTATGCTAACAGTGTTATACTTTTCTCTGAAAGACTTAGTTGCCGTCGCGCGTCGTGGTGAGACGGTACTTGGTCCTTCCTATCTGGCTATAACCCGGTCCCACCGGAGCCATCCGGTCGGTGCTGTACCTGTAGCTCAAGGTAGGACAGGACCCCAGCTGGAGCCTGGTGAAGCGAAGAATGAAACTGAATCCTGACCCAAGGTCTTGGTGATGAAGTCATTTGTCCTGATTGTCGATGACAGCCTGACCGTGCGCATGGAGCTGCGCAAGCACTTCGCTGCCGCCAACTTCGCCGTGACCGCGTGCGGCACGGTCGCGACGGCCCGCCAGCTGCTAAAGAGTCAGAGCTATGATCTCGCAGTCCTGGATCAGTTCCTCCCCGATGGCAGCGGCGCCGATCTGATGGCCGAGCTAAGGAGCGATCCGGAGCTCTGCCACACGCCGGTCATCCTGCTCTCATCGACAGCCGACGCGCCGCCCGAGGTGCGCTCGGCCTCCCAGCCGGCGGGGTTTGTCGGCAAGCCCTACGATCCGGCGCGGCTGGTCACCCTGGCGCAGAGTCTGTGCAAGTCGAGCATCGGCGGCAAGCGCTTCCTGCTTGTCGATGACAGCCCGACCTTCCTGGAGGGGCTGGCCGGGCAGCTGCGTCAGGATGGCAACACCGTCTTGATCGCCATGACCGGGGAGGATGCGCTGGCCCTCCTGCAGCGCGAGCCGGTGGACTGCGTCATCATCGACATGATCATGCCGGGCATCGGCGGCATCGAGACCTGCAAGCGCCTGCGGACCATGGACAAGCGGAGCGATCTGCCGGTGGTCATGCTGACCGCCAGCGAGAATACCTCGGGGCGCAGCCAGGGAATGGCGATTGGCGCCGATCAGTTCCTGCTCAAGTCGCACCGGTTCGATCTGCTGTGCGCGCAGATTCGTGGCCTGCTGCGCAAGAAGCAGCGCGAGACGCGCAGCGGCAGCGAGCCGCGCGTCTCGGACGCGCCGCCACCGGTGGTGCTGACCGAGCAGATCCTGGCCTCGCTCGGGCTTAGCAAGTCGATGGCCAAGATGGTGTTGACGCGCGCCTGCCGCAGCCTGGAGCTTGAGCCGGCGGCGGTGACCGCGGCGGATCTGGGGCGCCTTTTGCCCAAGCTCTGTGATCACCTGAAGACCTTCCTATCGCCCGAGCAGCTGGCCGTGCGCGTGGCCGCCCTCCAGGCGCTCGCGCAGTCCGGACCGCTCGGCCCGCAGTCAGCGAACCTGGGATCTTCAGCGGTCTAGCGGGGCTTGCTCGGATTCTGGGTGAAGATCATCGGATAGGTAATCTGGAAGGACTCCGGACCGGACGGGAAGCGCATGAGGAGGAACTGATCGATCACGCAGCGCGCCATGACTTCGTCCGGGAAGCGCTCGTGCGGCGCCGCCTGCTCGGCAGCGGTACTGACCTCGCCATCGCTGTCCACCGTGAAGCGGATCACCAGGCGTCCTTTGAGTCCGGGGTGCCAGCCGAGCGCCTCGGTGTAGCAGCGCTGGTACTCTGCTTGCCTCTGCTGGATCACGCGGGTCACCATCGCCTTATCCAGGGAAGAGGCCTCCGCGGCGAGCGGCGCCAGAACAGACACGGCGGCAGCAAGGCAGAGGTGCGGTTTCATACTCGTTGTGACAACCGGCCTGCCGCGAGGTTTCAAGATTCACCGCGCCGATTCACTCCCTCCGTGCGCTTGCTGATTATCCAGCGCGTGCTGCTGCGATCTGCTAATTCTGTGTGGGCTGCGGGCTTACAGCGGAAGGACGATTCTGCATGACGACCAAGACGTCCGCGGCGTCGAGCGGCCGCTGCGGATCGGGAGGGGCCAGGAGCTCGCCGGTCGGGGTCTCGATGGCGATGACCTGGGCGCCGTAGCGGTGACGGAAATCGGTCTGCCGCAGCGACATGCCGAGGATCTCTTCGGGGACGCGCATGCGGACGATCTGCTCCTCGCCGCGCGGGCTGAGGACCGCCAGCAGATCGTCGAGCTCGACGTCATGAGCAAGGGTCTGGAACGCCGCGTGCTCGCGCAGGGCGGCGGCGCTGCGGCTGGCCACCTGCTGACGCAGCGCCTTGAGCATCGCCGCGCGCTCCAGCACGCCGGCCAGCGAGCGCCCGTCGCGCGCGACTACCGGCAGGACCTCGACCCCGGCCTGGCGGAAGCGCTCCAGCGCGGCGTACAGATCATCATCGTAGCGCAGCGCCGGCACCTTGGTGTTCATGATGTCGGCGGCGACGATGATCGGCGAGCTGTCCTCCAGGTTGATGGCGGCGGTCAGCTCGGCGGTCGAGATGAGGCCGTGGATCCGCTGCTCATCATGGACGATGAACACCGGCAGCGTGCCGGGCGGGATGCAGGCCACGAGCTGCGGCAGGCTGGCCGACGGCTTTATCGTGTACGGCCAGTCGCGGCTTAGCAGCGCCCCGACGCGCCTCGACTCCAGCCAGGTGCGCATCGAGTCGCCAGCGTGGGCCGGTGAGTCCTCCATCGACTCCACCTGCTCGGCATACACCCCGAAGCGCTGGCCGAGCGCGTAGGCGGTGACGCTGACCAGCATCAGCGGGACGATGAGTCCGTAGCTGCCGGTCATCTCGGTCACCATGACGATGGCGGCCAGCGGGGTGCGCAGCGAGGCCGCGAGCACGCCGGCCATTCCCACCGGGATCAGCGCCGCGCGCAGCGGCTCGGGGAAGCTGCCGGGGAAGACGGCCTCGAACAGCGCGCCGGTGGCGGCGCCGGCGACTCCGCCGAGGAACACCACCGGACCAAACAGGCCGCCGGCGCTCTCGGCGCTCATCATCAGCGCCGTGGCGATGCACTTGCCGATGACGACCAGACAGAAGAACGAAAACCAGCCGATGATCGGCGGCGTGCCCAGCGTGCGATCGAGCGCCCCTTGGATGAACAGATACTCGCCGTCCATGATCTGCGGCAGGCCGAGCGCGATGGCGCCCCCGAGCAGGCCCGCCACCGCCGCCGCCGACCAGCGCGGCAGCCGCGACTTGAGGCGCAGCGTGCGGGTGTAGCGCAGCGCGCGGCTGAACAGGAAGCTCACCCCGGCGCAGAAGCCGGCGAGCACCGCGTAGGGCAGAAGCTCCAGCGGGTGGCGGAACGCGAGCATCTGGGTGCCGCTGAGCAGCCGGTGGCCGTAGCCGCCGAAGGCCATGAACGTCGAGTAGCTGGTCACCGAGGCGATGATCGACGGCATCAGCGCCTGCACCTCGAGCTCCGGGGTGCTGTAAAGGACGCTGGTCGCGAACAGCGCGCCGCCGAGCGGAGTCTGGAAGATCGCGCCGACGCCGGCGGCGCAGCCGGCGGTCAGGTAGGTGCGACGCTCGCGCACGCTCACGCCCAGGCGTCGGCTCACCGCGGCGCCGAGGGCCGCGCACAGCACCGCGATCGCCGCCTCCTTGCCCACCGACCCCCCGCAGGCGATGACCACCGCCGCCGCCAGCGCCTTCAAGGCCGAGTCGCGCAGCGACATCTCGGCGTTGCCGTGATGGAACGCGTCGATGAGCACGGCCGTCCCGTGAGCGCGAGTCGGCCGACACAGAAAGGCGATGACCAGCCCCGAGATAAGGCCGCCGAGCGCCGGCAGCAGCAGCACTCCCCAGCGCAGCTGCAGGTTGGGGATGGTGGCGGGGTTTACCACGCGGCCGATGAGGGCCGGGAACCCGAGCTCGATGAGCGACTGCAGGGCCCGGGCGGCGAGGCCCGAGAGCAGCCCGACAAGGACACTCAGAAGGAGGGTGCGCGACCAGCGTCGCCGCATGACCTGCCCGAGGGTCCACTTGACCGGCATCCGCCGGGACGAGGTAGCCATGGCGCTCAGGCGCCTCCCGCGCACAGGGGGCGCGTGTGACACAGCAGGGTCAGGCTTAACATAAAGGGGCGCAGGTTCATGGGGCGAGCTTGGTTCCTCCGAGTCGGGGAGAAGCAATCTTTGGGCCAGGGTCGGGCAGGGCGGGCAGGGCGGGCAGCGGGCGGCCGGGATGGGGCGCGCGCCGCAGACCCACGCGGCTCCATCAAATATATTAACAGTAACTGCGGCTCCCGTCGGGAGGTGCGGCTGGGGCGGGTTGCCGTGAACTTTCTTGCCGGCCCCCGTCCGTGTAGCCTTATGATAGGGGCGTTCAGACCAGAGGGCCGACGAGGGAATGAGAATGGCAAAAAACACTCCGACTGGCCTCGCCGCGCTGGCCGCGCTGGCCTCACTGCTGGCGGGCGCCAGCGCGCTGGCGGCGGAAGCGGCGCCGGTCTCGCTCAGCCCGGCGCAGATTGCCGAGATCGCCATCCCCTCGGTCGTGCTGATCCAGACTGCGACCGGACTCGGCTCGGGCTTCGTCGTCACCAAAGAGGGGCGGATCGCGACCAACCTGCACGTCATCGCCGGCTCGCGCAGCGCCACCGTGATCCTCTCGGACCACCGCAAGTTCAGCGAGGTCGAGGTGCTGGCCAGCGACGTCAAGCACGACCTCGCGGTGCTGCAGATCCGCGTCGCCGACCTGCGACCGCTGCCGCTCGGCGACAGCGGTCAGGTACGGCCCGGCGAGCGCGTGGTGGCGATCGGCCACCCGCTGGGCCTTGGCAACACGGTCTCCGACGGGCTGGTCAGCGCGGTGCGCGAGCTGTCGCCGACCCTGTCGGTGCTGCAGATCTCGGCGCCGATCTCGCCGGGCTCCTCGGGGGGGCCGATCCTCAATGATCGCGGTCAGGTCATCGGCATCTCGACGCTGGTCGTCACCGAGGGGCAGAACCTGGCGTTCGGCATGCCGGTCAACCAGCTCAAGGCGCTGCTCGCCAATGCCGGCCCCGGCACCCCGATTGCGGCGTGGAGCGCACCGTCGCTAAACGATCGCAAGATCCCCAAGCACGAGCTGTCCATCCTGGCCGGCTGCGGCCCCGCCGAGCAGCAGGAGATCGAGCGCCGCATCGAGGCCGCCATCAGCTCCGGCGCGCCGCTTTACAACGAAGGCCACCACGAGGCGTGCTACCGCATCTACAGCGGCGCGGCGCTCGAGATCGACCGCAAGGTCCGGGGCTGCGAGGCGGTCCGCCAGGCGCTGCTCGAAGGCATCCGCCGCTCCGACACGATCGACAACTACACCAAGAAGGCGTGGGCGATGCGCGACGCGTTCGACGGGGTGCTCGACGCGATCAGCCGCGGTCACGTGGCCGCGCCGGAGCCGCCCAGCGTGGCCCTGCCGGCCGCCCCGCCGCGCGCCGTGCCGCGGCACCCGCTGTCGCTGCTCGATGGCTGCTCGATCGCCAAGCTGTTGACCATCGCCAAGGGTATCGAGGGCGCGATCGAGTCCGGCGCGCCGCTTTATAACGACGGCAAGCTCGAGGCGTGCTACCGCATCTACGAAGGGGCGGCGCTCGACATCACCCGCAAGGTGCAGGGCTGCGGCGGTCCCAAGGGCGCGCTGGAGGCCGGGCTGCGCGAGGCGGCCAAGCGCCGCACCTACGGCAACAAGGCGTGGGCGATGCGCGATGCGTTCGATGGGCTGATGGGCGTGATTGCCCGCAAGCTCGAGAAGTAGCAGCGTCGCCGGGGACCATGCTCTTTGCCGACTCAGCCCTTGTGCGCCGCATCGAGGGCGCCGAGTGCCGGCTCACCACCGATCTGGCCGCGACGATGCGGGTGCCGGCCGGGCAGCGCCCCGTGTTCGTCGCCGCGATTGCCGGCGGGGTCGCGGTCCACGTCGGCGCCGAGGCGCCCTTCAACAAGCTGATCGGCGCCGGTCTGCACGGTCCGCTGGACGCCCCGGCAGAGGCGGCGCTCGCCGCGATCGAGAAGGAGTTTGACGCGCGCCGCGCCGTGCTGCAGGCCGAGGTTGCCACGCTGGCCGACAGCTCGGTGGTGCGGCTGCTCAGCGGGCGCGGGTACGCGCTGGTCGGCTTCGAGAACGTCCTTGGCCTGGAACTGGCGAGCGCCGCCGAGCGCCTGGCGGCGGCGCCGCCGAGCGGCCTGTCGATCGCGGGCGCCGGCGAGGCCGACGCCGAGGCCTGGTTCGACACGCTGCTCACCGGCTTCCAGCACGCCGACGTGGTGCCGGTCGGGGAGTCGCACGAGTCCTTCCAGCGAGAGGCGCTGGAGCGGGCGCTGCGCGACATGGCACAGGTGCCGGATTTCACCCGCTATCTCGCCCGCGTCGCCGGGGCCCCCGCCGGGGCCGCCGGCCTGCGCATCTTCGACGGGATTGCGCAGCTGTGCGGCTCGGCGACCCTGCCCGCGTATCGCCGCCGCGGCGCGCAGACCGCGCTGCTCGCCCACCGCCTCCTTTACGCGCACGAGCGCGGCTGCGATGTCGCCGTCATCACGACCCAGCCCGGCTCGAAGTCGCAAGAGAACGCGCAGCGCTCCGGCTTCACGCTCCTTTACTCCCGCGCCGTCCTTATAAGAGAGCCGCGCTAAGCCGTCACCCGATCGCGCCTTTTCCGGGCGTGACCCGAAGGGCCCGAGTCACGTATGATGACCGAGGGGGACGACGGCGGGCCCGGCTCACGCGAGCCGGCGCGGCCGAGCTGCGCGCGGGGCCGCGCACGCGCACCCCAGGGAGCCGAGCGGCTGCCGCTCGCACAACCAGTGGGATTTTTGAGCCGACGATGCGCCTTATCCGATTGATTCCAGTCCTTTTGTTCTTCGTCGCCTTCGCCGCTCCGCTCGGACTCACCGGTTTCGGAGTTCCCGGCGGGCGTGCTCGTGCCGCCGCCGAGCCGCCGACCGCTCCTGCAGCTCCCAGCGCGACGCCGGCTGCGAACGCCCCGCCCCCGGTCAAAGGACCACCGCTGCGCATGCAGGTCGGCATCCTCCTTCTCAACGTCGGCCGGCTCGACACCGCCACCGGCACCTACACCATGGACCTGTACCTGACCTTCCGCTGCGACCGGCCGTGCGAGCCCGAGAAGTTCGAGGTGGCCAACGGCCGCATCGTCTTTCAGCAGAAACAGGAAGACTTCCCGACCTACAAGGTGTACCGGGTGCAGGCGGCGCTGACGATAGGAATGGATCTGCGCCGCTATCCCTTCGACCGCCACGCCCTCAGCCTGGTGATGGAAGACAACGTCCGCGACCTCACCGAGCTTGTCTACGTCGCCGACACCCAGCACTCGTTTATCGAACCGGACCTGCAGGTCGCGGGCTGGCAGCTCACCCCGGGAATCACCGTGCACGTCGAGCCGCACTACTACGAGCTGTTCAACCAGAGCTACTCGCACTACGTCGCCAGCGTCGAGATCCGTCGGCCGCTGCTCGCCGCGCTGGTCAAGGGGCTCTTGCCGGCGATCATCATGACCCTGTGCGGGCTTATGAGCCTGCTTATGACCCCGGACAAGTTCAACCAGCGCCTGAGCCTGGCGACCTCGTCGCTGCTCGGCACCGTCATCTATCACCTGACCATCACCTCGGCGATCCCGCCGGTGGCGTATCTGACGTTTGCCGACCGCTTCATGATCGGCAACTACTCGTGCATGCTGCTGACCGTGGCGACGACGATGCTGCTCATGCGTTATCTGGATCGCGGCGACGCGGCGCGGACCGAGTGGGTGCGCGTCTGGGGGCTGCGCACCGTGCCGCTTTTGTGGCTCGGGCTGCAGATCGTGAACCTCGTTCAGCTGTGAGCGCGCTAGCTCCGGCCGGGGACTTCGGCGCCGGAGAGCAGGGCCTCGAGCAGGGCGATCTGGATCGGCTTCACCAGGTGGGCGTCAAAGCCCGCGGCGGCGCTGCGCTGGCGGTCGGTCTGCTGGCCGTAGCCGGTCAGGGCGACGAGCCGCAGCGACTTTAGCAAGGGCAGCCGGCGCAGCCGCTGGGCCAGCTCGTAGCCGTCCATCACCGGCAGGCCGATGTCGAGCACGGCGAAGTCGGGGACGAACGACTCGGCGAGCTTGAGGGCAGTGGGTCCGTCGTGAGCGACCCGCGTCTTGTGCCCGAGGAACTCGAGCATCGTCGACAGGAGCTCGGCCGCGTCGGCGTTGTCGTCGACCACCAGCACCCGCCGCAGGTCGGGTCGCAGCGCCGGCGCGTCCGCTCCCCCCGCGTCCGCCAGCGGGGCCGTCGCGTCCGGGGACTCTGCCGCCGGCAGGCGGAGGGTGAACTCGCTGCCCAGGCCGCGGCCCTGGCTGTGCGCCGAGACCGTGCCCCCGTGCATGGCGACCAAGGTGCGCACGATGGTAAGGCCCAGGCCCAGGCCGCCGCGCGCGCGGTCGATGGACTGCCGCTCCTGGACGAACAGATCGAACACCCGCGGCAGCATATCGGCGGCGATGCCGACGCCGGTGTCCTTGACCCGCAGCACCACGGCGGCGCCGTCGCGCGCCGCGTAGACGTTGATGTAGCCGCCCGGCTCGGTGTACTTGGCGGCGTTGGTGAGCAGGTTCGAGACCACCTGCGCCAGCCGCACCGGATCGCCGTCCACCAGCAGGCCGCGCGGCGCCACCTCGATGGTCAGGTGATGCTGGCGCTGCTCCAAGAGGGGGCTGGCAATCTCGATCGCGCTGGCGACGACGGCCGCCAGCTCCAGCCGCTGGCGGTTGAGCTCGATCTTGCCGCCGGTGATGCGCGAGACGTCGAGCAGGTCGTCGACCAGCCGGGTCAGGTGATCGACCTGGCGCTCGATGATCGTGCGCTCCTTGCTGAGCGCGGGGTCGGAGCGCAGCTTCATCAGCTGCAGCGCGGTGGTGATCGGCGCCAGGGGGTTGCGCAGCTCGTGCCCGAGCATGGCGAGGAACTCGTCCTTGGCGCGGTTGGCCTGCTCGGCCTCGCGGCGCAGCAGCTGCTCGACGGTGCGCGAGTGCTCGAGCTCCTCGCGGATCCGCTTGGCTTCGTCGATGTCGGTGTTGGTGCCGAACCACTTGACGACCTTGCCATCGCTGTCTTGGAATGCGTAGGCGCGGCCGAGGTGCCAGCGGTAGGTGCCGTCGACCCGGCGCAGGCGGAACTCGACCTCGTACTTGGCCTTGGTCTTGAGCGAGTGCACCCAGCTCGCGACGACGGCGGGCAGATCGTCGGCGTGGACGACCCCCTGCCAGCCGGCGCCCAGCACCTGCTCGGGGGTGGCGGCGAAGTAGCTGAGCACGCGCTGGTTGACGAAATCGAGCGCCCCGTCGGGGGTCGCGGTCCACACCTGCTGCGGGATGGCCTCGGCGAGGGTGCGGAAGCTGCCTTCGCTGCGCTGCAGCGCCATCAGGGCGTTGTGCTGCTCGGTGATGTCGGTGTGCAGGATCACCGCGCTGGTGATGACGCCGCCGACCCGCACCGGGCTGGCGACCGAGCGCAGGCGGATGTCGCGGCCGCGGACCGGGTTCCAGATGATGAACTCGTCGCGGACGACCTCCCCGGCCAGCGCGCGCTCGACCGATCCGCGGCCCGGCTGGACCGGCTCGCCGGTGGCTGCGGCGCGGGCGCGGACCGTGCACAAAAACTGCGACGGCGGGTGACGCAGCGCTGCGACGCTGTCGACGCCGAGCAGGGTCAGCCCCGCCTGGTTGGCGCGGCGGATGCCGTTCTCGTCGCCCAGGTACGCCCCGTCGGGCATGCTGTTGAACATCGCCTCGAACTCGGCGCTCACCGCCTCGGCGGCGCGCCGCCCCGCTACCTCCTCGGTCACGTCGATCGCCACCACCAGCACGTCGGTCACCGAGCCGTCGGCGGCGCGCAGCGGCTGGTAGACGAAGTTCAAGAAGGCGGTCTCGATGCCGCCGCCGTCGAGGCGGGCGAGGGTGGCCGGCACCTCGCGACCGTCCACCGGCTCACCGGTGCGGCGGACCTGGGCGAGCAGGTCGTCGAACCCCTGGCCGCGCAGCTCGGGCAGCGCGTCGAGAAGGGGTCGGTGCAGGACTTGCTCGACGGTGCGGCCCCAGATGCGGCAGACGCCGGGGTTGGCGAGCGTGATGACGTTGCCCGCGCCGTGCAGGATCGCCACCGCCACCGGCGCCTGGGTGAACGCGCTGGTGAGGTAGGCGCGCTGCAGGTCGGCCTCGCGGCGCGCCGCCTCGGCCGCGGCGAGCAGCTGCTCGCGCTCGGCCTCGGCGCGCTTCTGGTCGCGGCGGTCGCGCACGATGGTCGCCAGCACCAGGAGCCGACCGCTGGCGTCGGTCACCGGGAACGCCGACTGCGAGACCGAGATCGCCTCGTCGGTCGCGAAGTTACGCAGCGTGTGCTCGCCGTGGAACGGCAGCCCGGCGCGCAGCACCGGCAGCATGCTGTTCAGCGTGGCCTCGCGGGTCTCAGGAGGGTAGTAGTCGGCGACGGACAGCGCGAAGGCGGCCTCCTGACTGGGCAGCCCGACGAGCCGCAGCCCGGCCGGGTTGACGTAAAGCGGGCGGCCTTCCGCGGTGGAGAAGCCGATGTAGTCGGTGCTCGCCTCGACGACGGCGCGGAAGGTCTGCAGCTCGGCGTCCTTGCGCCGCAGCTCGGTCTCGTCGCGGAACACCAGCACGGTGCCGACGATCGCCCCGGCGGCGTCGCGGATCGGGGCCAGGCTGTCGGCGAAGGCGAGCCTCCTGCCGTCGCGGCGCACCAGCAGCGTCTGCTCGCCGAACGGCGCCTGCGGGACACCCTGCAGCGCCGCGACAAAGGGGCTCGGCAGCGCCGCACCGCTGGTCGCGTCGACGAGCGGCAGCACCGCCGGCACCGGCTGCCCGAGCGCCGCCGCCGCGCTCCAGCCGGTCAGCCGCTCGGCCGCCGGGTTCATCAGCGTGAGCCGGCCCTGGGCATCGGTGGCGACGACCCCGTCAGCTATGCTGAGCAGCGTCGTCTCGAGCTGGCCCTTGAGCCGCTCGGCGGCACGGCGGGCCTGCGCTGCCTCGGTCACCTCGACGGCGTGGATGAGGATGCCGTCGACCTGCCCGGCGGCGTCGCGCGTCGGCTGGTAGGCGAAGTCGAACAGCCCCGGCTGCGCCGTGCCGTCGCGGTCCAGCGACACCGGCACCTCGCGCGCGACGAAGCCCTGGCCCGTCGCGTAGATCTGATCGAGGAGGCCGCCGAGCGACCGGCCGGCGAGCTCCGGCAGGACCTCAGCGATGGGCCGGCCGGCGAGCGAGCGGCCCCCGGTGAGCTCCTCGAACCCGCGGTTGGCGAACGAAAAGACGTGGCGCGGGCCGGTCAGGTGGCCGATGACCGCCGGTGCCTGCTCGAACAGCTGGCTCAGTCGCTCGTTCTGGCGGGCGGTCGCCCCCTGGGCCGCCGCCGCGAGCCGCCGCGCGTACTCGGCGGTGGCCTCGGCGATGGCGCTGGTGAACAGGTCGACGAGCCGGCGGACCCCCCGGATCGACACCGCTGCCTCGGTCTCTTCGACGAGGTCGAGCACCAGGTGCAAGAGCAGGCCGTACTCGCGCACCACCGCCTCAAGCTCGAACCCCTGGCGGAAGCGCTGGGCGCCGTGCTCCTGGCCGACCGGGCTCTTGCCGTCGATCGGCGAGGTGTGGGGATGGGGCGCGCGCAGGGTGGCGATGAGGTGGCGCAGGAACGCCGGCATGTGATCTGTGAGCTCGGCGGTCGTGCGCGGCCCGGGCGCCAGGGCCGCGCCCACCTGGGCGATCCACTGCGCCATCAGGGCCTCGAGCCGCGCTTCTAGCAGGTCGGCGATCTTATCCATGACCTGATTCCGAGCGTACACAATGGCGCGACCTTCTACTAATCGGGATATCCCGAGGGTACCTTTGCCCCGACGGCGCCGACCAGTCTATATCTCAGTTATAGATTCCGCAGGAGCATAAGCAGCGCCACTCCCAGGAGCAGTCCGGCGAACAGCCGCCGCAGGAGCGCCGCCGGCAGCCGCCGCGACAGGAGCCCGCCGCCGATGCTGCCGAGCGCCATCGCCGCGGCCAGCTGCGCCACCAGCTGTACGTCCACCGCTACATGTCCGAGGTACCCGACCGACCCGGCCAGCGACTGCAGCGAGATGATGAACAGCGACGTACCGACCGCCTTCTCGATCGGCAGCCCGCCGAACAAGGACAGCGCCGGCACGATGAGGAAGCCGCCGCCGACCCCCAGCATGCCGGTCAGCAGGCCGGTCAGAAATCCGAGCGCCGCGAGCCGCCCGGAGAGGCCGCTGTCCTGGTAGGTATTCGCCCGCGGCGCGCTCCCTGGGGGCCTCCTCAGGGCCAGCTGACGCCCGCGCAGCATCTGGACGGCGCTCAGCAGCATGAGCGCGGTGAACCCGAGAAGGAGCAGCTGCGCCGGGACGTAGCGCGCCGCGCGCCCGCCGCAGTAGGCCCCCGACATGCTCGCGGCGCCGAACAGGACCCCGGTGGACCAGACCACCCGCCGGGCGCGGATGTGCACCAGCACCGCCACCGCGCTTGTCACCGTAAGCAAAATCTGCGAGGTCGCCAGGGCCGTCTTGGGCTGGAGCCCGACCAGGTACAGGAGCACCGGCACCATCAGCACCGACCCGCCGCCGCCCAGCATGCCGAGCACCGCCCCGATGAGCACGGCCAGTCCGGTCGCGACAACCAACATCATGTCGTGACCGCACCTTGCCAGCAGTTCCTTCTTCATTACAACATTTTTCACCGCGCCTGCTCGCCAGGAAACCTCGCCGGGACGCTCTGCTTGAGTTACCCTTGCCGCGTGAGACTGGCCGACTTCAGCTACCCGCTGGCGCTTGCGCTGCTGTCGCTTGCCGTCGCTGCGCTCGAGCATCTGTTCCCTTGGCGGAAAGAGCAGAAGCGGCTGCGGCCGCGCTTTTTTTCGGACGTCCTGTACCTTGTCTTCAACGGCCACTTCCTCGGCGTCTTTCTGTACGGAATCGCGGCTCATCACATCCTGCCCGGAGTCGACCGGCTGCTTGCCGCGTACGGACTGATGCCGGTCGTCTATCGCAACCTGGCGGCGCACTGGCCGTTCGGGGTGCAGCTCGTGGTGATCCTGTTCGGAATGGACTTTGTCCAGTGGTGCGTGCACAACCTGCTGCACCGGGTGCCGATCTTGTGGGAGCTGCACAAGACCCACCACAGCGTCGTGGACGGTGAGATGGACTTCCTGGTCTCGTTCCGCTTCCAGTGGACCGAGGTGGTCGTCTACAAGGCCGCGCAGTACCTGCCGCTCGCGTTCTTCGGCTTCTCCGCCGAGGTGGCCCTCTGCTACGCGATCTTCGGGACGCTCATCGGGCACCTCAATCACGCCAACCTCAACCTCGGGCATGGTCCGTGGACATATCTTTTGAACAGTCCGCGGATGCACATCTGGCACCATCAATACGCCGCTGATGGCCGCACGACGGTGAACTTCGGCATCGTGCTGAGCCTGTGGGACTGGCTCTTTGGGACCGCCTATCTGCCCGCCGCGCCGCCGCCCCGGATTGGCTTTCACGGGGAGGAGCAGTTCCCGCGCAGCTTCTTCGCGCAGCAGGGCTGGCCGCTGCCGCGCCTGTTGCCGGCGGGGGTGCGCCGCGGATGGGTAGCGGCGGTCCTCGGACTGGCGGTGCTGGGGGCGCTGTTCCTCTTGCACCGTCCGCCGCGCTGGAACACCGCGCCGCCG